>FR899426.1 GCA_000437315.1 Mycoplasma sp. CAG:472 | reverse complement strand
AATTTTCAAAACATATAAATTACAATTTATCGATTAGTTATAAAAAATATTTGAGTAGATATAATTCTGCTCTTTTTTGTAATGTAAAATAAGGAGGAATAAAAATAGAAATTACTAAAAATCGAAGTTTGGAAGTAAGCCAAAATTTTTTTAATAAATTAGAACAAAAACTAAAAAATGTTTCAGATAATTTGCAAGGATATTATAAAACATTTAATAATTGTAGGGAACAAGGGTTAATGCTAACAATTTATGAACCTACTACGGATAATGAATTGTTAATATGGGCTTGTGAAAGTCGTAATAGTGATAACATTATGGTTATTACAGCTGATCGTACTTGTTCTGATAATAACGATATGTTTAATGATATTGCTTGGGAGTCTGCAAAATATTTTAAATATGATGAATATGATAAAGCTGTTAATCATACATATAACATAATTAGAAAGCAATTTAATAAACATTTTCTTGAAGAATATAATACTAAATTTAAAATGCATAAATGTCTTGCAGATTTACAGCATATTGGGGCAGATGCACAAGATTTAGAATATGATGATTACAATAAATTAGTCACATTTGAAGATTTAGATAATTTATATTTTTGTGATTTAATTGTTCAAAATGGAAAAATGGGGTTAAGGTATTCTAAATATACAAATAACTATAAAGATGAATTTGATAACCTCACTTTTGAAACGTGGGAACCTGACTTAACGAGTGATATTACTTTGATGTTAGGTATGCAAAGTAAATTAAGAGATTTTATAGAAAAAGAAATAGATTACAACATTGATGTTGGAATTAGAATATAAGGAGGATTAAAATGGAAGAAAAAAATAAACCAGTTGCCCCTATTATTGGAGCAGATGGAAATGTATTTAATTTAATTGGTATATGTAGTCGTGCATTAAAAGATGCAGGATATCATGATAAGGCAAAAGAAATGGCTAATAGAGTTACATCTTCTGGAAGTTATGAAGAGGCACTTTCGATTATGTGTGAATATATAGAACCAGTTGATCAGAACTATGAAATGTATAATGCATTCGATGATGACGAAATTGACATTGGTATTTAAGGAGGAATAATTATTTCAAAATATATAAGAGCTAAAGGTTTAAACACTAATAAAATTATAAAAGTTGATAGTGATGAATTAGATGACGCAATTAATAAAGCAAAAGACACTTTTGAAAAACTTAAATTAAGTGGAGTTTATCAAAATGAAAATGATTTTATTTTCGAAGAAGTTAATATAGAAAAAGTAGGAAAACAACTTGCAAATATGTATAATGCTCGAGTGGATAAAAGTGCAGGATTAGATGATGTTATGTGGATTGTTGATATGATTTGTGATGATCCTGATTTAGTTGATTACATTCAAGAGGAAACTATAAAATCATTAGAAGATGATTATAATATTATTCTAAATGATATTCAGATATAAGGGGGAATAAAATGTTAAAAGATTATCAAATTAAAAGAATTAAGGAACAATATCCTAAAGGTACCGAAATTGAATTAATAAGTATGGAAGATTCTCAAGCTGTTCCATCAGGGACACATGGCATTGTTGATTTTGTAGATGATATGGGAACAATTCAAATGACTTGGGATAATGGCTCATCACTTGGACTCATTATTGGTGAGGATCAATTTAAAGTAATAAAAACTGCAATGGATGTTAAATTAGAAGAATTAGAAAAAATCAAAACTCAATTATTAAAAGATGATAATTTATTTTTACATGTTCAAAATATTGAAACTGGATTAAGTGGCGTTGCATCTTTCTATAATGACGGTGAAACAATAAAAGTTTTTGCAGGAAATTCTGATGGTTCAGATGATATAGAACTTAATTATTTGGATTTCATCAATCACTATAATTATATAGTTGGAAAAGATTTTGAGAATCCATTTATGGATATTAAAATATAGGAGGAATTTTTATAGAAATTAAAAAATTATCTTGTAGTGAAGTTAAAGAACTTAGAGACAAAAATTATGAATACTTAATATTACAAGGATGTGGTGGTGATCTCAACGAATGGGTTGAGGGCATTACCAATATGTTAAAGAAAGAAGGAATTGTTGGTGATTCCTTTTCTTTTGATGAAGTATATTCATTTCAAAATGAAAACTTAACTAATATAGCATTTGGTCTTAATAACAAAGATTTAGAACTTGGTAAACTTGCCATGTTTAGATTAAAGATAAGAGAAACATTTGGAGCTATGTGGTTGTCTGATTATATTGATAATGGATATATAAAAGATATAAATATATAAGGAGGATTGATGTTTGTTAGAAGAACAATTAAAAAATATAAATGAATTAAGTTTTCAAGCTAATAAAACTAAAGATGAAAAAGAAAAGGAACAGCTAGAAAATAATGTTAAATCAATTATATTTGATTTAAAAAAACAAGCTATTGAAAGTTTTAAATCTGAGAGTGACATTAAAAAGTTTTTAGATAATATAATTAAATTTAATAATTATTCATATAACAATCAATGTTTAATATGGATGCAAAATCCTAATGCAAATTATGTTGCTCCACTTCGCACATTTAACAAAATGGGATATAGAATAAATTCTGGTGAACAAAGCATAAAAATATTAGTTCCTACTTTTTATACAATAGTTAAAATTAAGACAGGTATTGATGGAAAATATGATTATAAACCACTCTTTGCTTTGAATGAGACTGAATTAAAACAATACAAAGATAAATTTGATGATTCAGTAACATTTCATAGTGAAAAATTAAGCAATTTTAAAGTCGGATCGGTGTTTGATGCAAGTCAAACTAATATGCCACTAGATGAAATTAATGAAAAATTAAATCCCATTATGGAAGATGATCGTGCTGAGGGGATAGAAGATTTATTTATTAAAGCTATATATCGAGACGGCTTTAAAGTAAAATATGTGGATAAAATAGAATCAGGAGCTAAAGGATATTGTGATTTTAAAAATTCCACAATAGTTGTGCATAAGGGTTTAAGTAATCTTATGAGATTAAAAGTTGTTATTCATGAATATGCTCACTCTCTTGCTCATAAACACTTACTCAATAATAATCAGGATTATCAAGAATACAGAAATAAATATGAAACTGAAGCAGAAGCAATTGCGTATGTTGTTTCGAAATATTTAGGTATGGATACAAGTCAATATTCAAACATGTACCTTTATTCTTGGAGTAGAAATAAGGATTTTAAGGAAATCGATGATTCACTTAATACTATTGTTAATTATTCAAAAATGATAATAAATAATTATGAGAAGATATTATCTAAAACCCAAAACATATCAATAGATGAAAATTCATATAATTCATATATAAGTATTTAAGGGGGGATAAATATTAACAATTTAGGTGATATGTTAATTGAAATAGGAACAATCATTAATAAATATCAAAAACAAAATGAAGTTAACAATGGCAGTCAAATATTATTGAAAACTAAAGAAGTTTTAAACAGGTATCCTGCTATAAGTAATTATGGATTAAATGAAGCCATTAAAAATGGTTTTATTCCTGTTGTTAAAATTGGAAAATTAAATTATTTTGATGTTAAAGATATAGAAAGATATCTTGCAAGTAATAAAATTATTGTTAAAGAAAATGAAAAGATAAATAAAAGATATGTTTAGGGGGGATAATATATAGGTAAAATAAATGATAATCGAATGAAAAATATATATACAGAAGCAGAAGGCGTTTTTAGAATCGAATTAAGTAATGGTTTTAGAGATGATGGTACTCGTGATCGTATAGTTGAAAGAGTATATGGTACTGAAGAAGATGCAATAAAACGAAGAGATGAAATGAAAAAATTGCAACAGCAAATGAAAGAAGAAGGACTTAAAGCTGAAAATGGTGGTTATACTCTTATTCAAACCTCAAAAATATACTTAGGTGATACTAAATATCAAAAGAGATCACTTAATACTGTCAGAGGGTATAAACAATTACTTAATAATTGGATTTTACCTAGTTTGGGAGATATTAAAATAAGGAGTATAACCGAACAAGATTTAGAAAAGTTATATGACAAAATGAGAAATTCGAATAATCCTCAAACTGGTAAACCTTTATCTGAGACTTATATTAATCATTGTCATAAATTAATTGCTTCTATTTTTAATTATGCGAAAAAGAAAAAATGGTTATTAACAAATCCTGCAGAATTTGTTATAAATCCACCTAAATTAAAAGTTAAAAAAAAGGATTATTATAACTATGAAGAAATGATGGAAGTGTTTGAGCTTTTGGAAAAGTATGACATTAGATTTAGAACTGCAATATTTACCCTGTTTAATACTGGATTTAGACGAGGTGAACTTTGTGGTTTGAAATGGAAAGACATATCAAAAAGAAAAATGCCTATTACTGAAAATGGTGTTAGAAAATTTCAAACAACTTATATTATTAGTGTTAATCGTGAACTTGCAGTAGCATCAAAAGAAATGCGACAAGATCCTGATTTTTTTAAAAAGTATGAAATTATAGAACAAGTGACAAATTCATTAGTTGCAATCAAACCTAAAACTGATGAAAGTGCTAGAAAGATTGTCGTTGTTGAAGAAGTTTATAATACACTTATGGAATATAAAAATTGTCAGATTGAAAATGGTTTTAATCCTACTGCTGAAGATTATATTTTTAGAACATTAAAATTAGATAGTGTCTGGCATCCTGATTATTTAACTAAAGATTGGTCTAGATTTGTAAAAGATAATTCTCTAAAGCCAATAACTGTCCATGATATAAGGCATAGTCATGCAACATATTTATTAGCAATAGGAATACCATTACAGGATGTTGCTCGTAGATTAGGTCACTCTGAAGTATCAACAACTTTAAAAATATATACTCATAGTAATTTAATACAAGATCAAAAAATTGCTAATGTGATGGAAAGATATATTTATAACAATAATGATGCACCCAATGTTGGCATTCAACCATTAACTTTATTATCAATATTAACAAAAAATCCAAAAATTACTAATGAAAATGATTTATTTGATACATTAGAGTGGTTGTCCAATGACAATATAACATATGATGATTTAGATACTTATATGAATATATGTAAGCAATATATTTTAGATAGTAATCCAAATTTACAAATTTTTAATCAATTTATTGAAAGTGTCAATCCTGAAATAATTAATAAATTACTTGATGGCATTTATAATATTTTCGACAATAACCATGAACTTTTACTTAATCCAATAAGTGATATTTCGAAATATAAAGATGAATATATTAGTATATAATAATTCCCACAATTCATTGTAATTGTGGGTTTTTTTCTATTTTATGGTTATTTTCAAGGGTATTAGAAGTCCAAAAGACCTTTGTTATATTTTTTGAGGTCAATTGGTGGCACTTTTGGTGGCAAAAGTATTGATTTCAACCAATTTATATCGTATAATATCAATGTATAAAATAGTTTTTTTCCTTTGTTTTACTTGATTTCATTATTTTACTACTAAGGTTTTGGTGTCCTCCAAAACTTTAGATGGGAGTTCGATTCTCTCCGCCCCTGCCAATTAAAAAAATAGATTTAACTATAAATGCTAGTTAAATCTTTTTTAATATATAAAAATTGGTTATAAGAATCTATCCCAGTAATATTTTTCTTCACTTGATAATATATTAAAATATTCTTTAATTTGTGAACTAATTAGTTTAGCTTTTTTATTTATAGGTGTACCATCATTATAATAATCTTTTGTAATACTTCTAGACATTAAGTCAGAAAAAATTACAGCTCTATCCTCTAAGTAATTTGTTTTGCTATATGCAGATATAAAATAAGCATTATTTAAATTACTATAATAATAAACATAATTATTACTTGTATCTCCATATGTAAAATCTATTGGATTAACCTCTTTCATTGTATTATTTATATCAATTGGATAACCTTTAATCTTTATATAAATATCTATATAATGCATTATTTCATGATGTAAAGTATTTTCAAATAAAAGCGCGGGTTCTATCATAATTTTAATGTTACTACTATCTTTTGCATCAGTAAGACCAGATACATTACCACTTATGTTTTTTACTAAATAAATAGTTAATGGCATTCCATAATCTTTCATTTCTTTAAAAAAATTATCTGGATATTTTTTTAATGTTTTATCTATTTCATTAAGATACTCATTTATAATATTATCATCATTTAATTTTTCTGAGCCATATCCATTAATAGTATAATTTCCTAGTTCATCTTTATATGCTATTTTAATAGAATATTTATTTTGTATTTGATTTCTTAAGTCATCATTTTTTTCAGCCAAAGTTTTTTCTATAACAGGTTTATTTTCTTCGGGTACAATTATTGTTTCATTATTATTAGTGTTTATTTTACCATTATTACTAGGTTTATTAGTATTGATTTTATCATTTATATTGTTATTATTATTAATACTAGAGTTATTATTATTTTCAGTATCAATTATTTCATCATTAATTTTTTCCCAAGTAGCATAAAGTGTAGTGTTTTCCTTTATTATTGAATTATTATAAAAATGGGTATTATTTTTATCAACCCAACCTTTAAAAGTGTATCCCTCAAGGGTTGGTTCTTCTGGAAGAGTTAATTTACTATTTTTGTTTATAATAATATTATCAATTTTACTTCCACCTTTAGTATCAAATGTTACTATTATATTTTCTTTTATTTCCTTTTTAATTTCTTTTTTAGGACATGTATATTTAACTTTTTTCACAACAGTTTTAGTTTTGCCATCATAGCATTTATAAGTGTTTGTAAATAATCCTTTATCTATATAAATAGTATATCCACTATTATAGTATTTTCTAACTTTAATTATGGGACTACCATTAAATGATAGGGCAATAAAATCAATACACATTAAAACTATTATAAAACATAGTATAATAATAATTATTTTATATTTTTTCATTATACCTCCTTTTAAAATAATTTATTTTTTTAAAGTTAAATTATTTATATATAAATCTATAAATGGTTTTAATTTTAATATTGATTTAGAATCTATTAAAAATCCAGCAGATAATTTATGACCTCCACCATCTGGATGAAATGTTTTACCAATTTTATTTAAATCTATACTTTCTTTAACACTTCTTAAGGAAACTCTATTACGATTAAAATTAATTATTATTATAAAATCTATTTCTGGTCTTAATTTACAAATGCTATTTCCCACTATAGATCTATATTGCTCACAAATAGTTACACCAACTTTATAACCATTATAATCAGTAATACATAAATTTTTATTTATAAATTCAATATATTCTTTTTGTTTTTTTAAATCTGATTTATATAAGTCTTCATATATTTTAGACAGTTTAAAATCATCATTATCATTTAGATTACATATTAAGTTTATATATTCTTCAGGGCCAATTAAAGCGTGCGTAAATGCAAGTAATTTAGCATTATATTCTTCATCACCAAAATCAAAATTGTCTTGTTCTCTAATAGCCTCTACAAAAGTTTTATAAAACTTATTATTAAATTTAGTATCTAAAGTTAGTAAATAATTATAAAACAACTGTGTACCGCAAGTAGGTTTACCATTTAAATAAATTATACTATTTACATAATATGGAGAATTTTCTATTATTTCGTGATGATCGAAATGCTTTATCTTATTAGTAATTTCTGGATGCTTGTTTAAATAATTTAATATTGTTTTAGATAGTGCAAGATCGCATACATATATTATTTCATATTTAGAATAATCTATTGAACTAAAAACCTCTATTAATTCATTTATTTCACATAATATATAATCAATATTACTATAATGTTTTTTAGCAAGTATTAATGAACCCATACCATCAATATCTGCAATATGAGTTATCATAATTATTTTATTATTATTTATATTTTTAATCATAATTTATTCACCTAATTATATTTTAATAAACTTTTTATGATAAGTAAATGATGTTTTTTAGTTTTAAAAATTGAAATGTTATAGTATAACGTACTTAAGGAGGATTGCGTATGTCTAAAAACGACAAAAAAAGGAAATTGTTAATTGGAGTAATAAGTGGTGCTATATTACTTGTAATTATAATTTTCTTATTATGGTTTTTCAATCGAAAGTTTGATATCACTTTAGATTATAATGATGGAACAAAAACTAAAATTGTTCAAATCAAGTATAATAAAGTCATAAACAAAAAAGATATCGAAAATACAGATGGTTTAAATGCAACTTGGTATGAAATAGTTGAAAAGAAAGGAAATGAAGATATTTTAGCAAAAGAGCCTTTTGATTTTAAAACAAAAATTAATAAAAATATAAAATTAAAAGCAATATATGATGTTACCTTAGAAAATGATGATACTAAAAAAATAACTATTTCTTTTGATTCAAAGGGTGGAAGTAAAATACAATGAATTACCCTTAATAAAGGGAAAAAACTTACTTTACCTAAAAGTCCAACTTTAAATGGTTATACATTCAAATGATGGACTGATAAAAATGGTAAACCAATTTATAATGGCGCTTTATTAGTGGAAAGCACCACATTATATGCAAATTGGGAAAAAATTAAAGAGGAAGATAAGAAATCAAATAATGTTACCGATACTAAAACTCAACCTGTAACTTATTATTGTGATAGTGATTTTACTTTATCTGATAAAAAATGTATTAAAGTTGATACTGTAAAAGCAAATGCTAAATGTCCTATTGGTTTTAAAGGTGGAGCATGGAATAGTGAGTATTGTTACGATGAAGTAGATCCTTATTATTATTGTGATGATTATGGTAGTTATAAAGGCAGTAATGCAATATTAGATGAGGATAATAACATATGTTATTATAACCTAATTTATACGACAGATAAAGATTCTTGTGATGTTTCTTCAGGAAGACTTTACTATGATCATGGATGTTATGCTGCAAAAACTCCAGCAGTATTAGGATGTTCTAAAGGTGAACCATTAAATTCTAGTGGTATGTGTGACATAAAAATTAATAAGATTTTTACTTGCCCAAGTGGTTATGAATTAGATAATGCTACAAAATATTGTAGTAAGACTATTACTATTGATGCAAAACAAAAATAGTATAAAGAAGCATATTTAGTTATGCTTTTTTTATATATATAAATATGTTAAAATGTTATTGAGGAACTGATTTAATGAATATAATAAAACCTAAAATTAAATTTACTGAGGAATTTATTTTCGTGGATAATGTTTATAAAAATGCATCGTTTACAAAAAATCCAGAAAATAAAGTTATAATCGAAGATATTGATTTTGATAGTTGTATATTTAAGGACATAGATTTTTCACTTATTGAATTAATTAATGTAAATTTTTTAGACTGCATTTTTGAATCTTGTGATTTATCAAATAAAAATTTTGATGAAAAATTAATTGAAAGATGTGAGTTTAATAGTTGCAAATTATTAGGAAGTTCATTTATTAATGCTTCATTAAAGGATATTTTAATAGATAATTCCACATTAAAATATGTTAATTTTTCTGGAACTAGTATGAATAAAATAAAAATAACTAATTCAAATATGTCAGAAAGTTATTTTACAGAAACTAAGTTTAAAAATATAGAACTTGATAATAATAATTTTAATAAAGCAGAATTTTTACAAACGAAACTATATAATATAGACTTTTCAAATAATGATATTAGTGAAATAGTATTTGATAATTATTCAATATATGGTGCTGTAATAGATCCATCACAAAGTCAGTTTATAGTGGGTAGTTTAGGAGTGAGGTTTAAATAAAATGGATAGAATAGATTATTTAAAAGAAAAGAAATATAAAATGCAAGGACAACTTAATTCATTATATTCAAATAATGGAGATATTGGTCAAATACAAAAAGTTAAATCACAAATAAATGAAATTAATTTTGAAATTAATCGTAAAAACGTTAATGAAATATCTCAAAATAATCAAATTAATAAGGAAAAAAGGGATATTTTTAAGGCTATAAGTGCAAATAATTTTAATAATAGAAAATAAATACTTGTAACAAAGACACATTTTATGCTATAATCTTGCTTGCAAGGAGTGAGATTGATGAAAAAGTTAAAGAAAAATTTACCTGAAGGCGTAAAATATGAATTTGCTAGATATAAAGGTGTTAAAGTTAAATTAGTACCTAACAAAAAGAAAAGTAATAAGACAAAATAAAAACCACGAAATTAATCGTGATTTTTTTATGTTAGAATTTAATTTCACATGGATTATCTACGAATAACTTAATTATAAGATTTACAAATGTTGGTAGGAAGAATAGTACTGCGACTAAGATTAATCTGGTAAATGCTTTTTTAACAAGTTTATTCATAATTTCTTTGTCACTATCAAGTAAGGCTTTAACAAAATCATATATAGTTATACCAACACAAAGTACAATTCCTAAATATTTCATTATACTAAATATTTTAGTTAGATATTCACCCAATTTACCTTGAATTACTTGGTTACAATCTATTTCACCAGCATTCATATTGCCATTATTATTTTTACCAAACCATTTACTGATAAGATCTCCAAGTCCATGGTCATAATTTTTTTCTTTTTCAGCATTAATCGTATTTGTAGTGTCATTTCTTTCAGTGTGATCCCCATCAGAATTATCAAGTTCTGAATTAACATCGGCGGTTAATTTAGGACACTTTTCAATGCCATCTTCAATTTTTACATCTGATTTTACGTGAATGGTGGTTCCATCTATAACGCAATCAAATTCAGTAATTCCAGGATTTGATTCAGACTTTGAACTACTCCAATTATCCTTATCTCCATACTTTAATGTTACTTTTTTATATTCATTTATACTAACAACAACTTTACATGTTTTACCGTCTTTTGGAAATAAATAGTCATCTCCTGTACAACTTTTAGCTGAACCATATGAACTACTTCCGGAAATACCAGAAATACTAAATGTTTTACTACTTGAAGAATAAGAACATTGAATGTTTTCTAGATTAAAACCTTTTGAAATATCACCATCTAAGTTAAATTTAACATTTGCGTTTTTACAAGTATATGTTTTTCTATTTGTTTGATCTATATCATCAACTTCAATATAATATCTTATTCGCTGTCCTCCTTTAGCTACTTTTAATTTCACTTTACATGTACGATTTTGTTCATCAGTTAATGTAAATGTTCTTGAAGAAACTCCACTTGAGGCTCCTGTTTCTAAATCTATTGGGCTACTTTTACACCCATAAGCATAAACATTTGTAATAAAAAAGAATGTTAACGTTATAACTAAACAAATATAATTAATTAATTTTTTCATAATACACCAACCTTTTATAAATCTATTTTATCAAAAAAATATAGAATAATAAAGAAATAAACTTCATTTTATTGTAAAAGTATTAACTTTATTATATAATTTAAATGGTGATTTGTATGTTATTAAAAACTTATATATTTGCTAAAGATGGTTTAGAGGCCTTTTCTTGCACAAATGAAAATGTAGTTAAAGTATTAAAATTTATAGCAATTTTATTTAATATAGCAAAAATACTTGTTCCAATTATATTAATTGTTACTGGAGTTATATCACTTGCAAAAGCAGTTGTTTCTGATGAAAGAGATTTTTCTAAAGAAATTACTTCTTTAGTAATTAAATTATTTGTTGGTTTATTTGTGTTTTTACTTCCAACAATATTACTTGCTTTTATTGATTTGATAGATGGTTCTGAAGATGTACGAAGTGAATTTGCAAAATGTAGTGAATGTATTTTGGATTATAGTAGATGTCCTGGAGTATCATCAAATAATTCAAATAAAAATAATTCTACAAAAAATAATGGTAAGAAAAATGATAATAGTACTACAACTATTAATCCTTAAAAGATTGTAAAAAAGAAAAAAATATAATATACTATATTTATAGTATTAGAATAGGAGTAATTATGATAT
This sequence comes from Mycoplasma sp. CAG:472, assembly GCA_000437315.1. GTDB lineage: Bacteria > Bacillota_I > Bacilli_A > RF39 > UBA660 > UBA6448. The sequence goes on along the minus strand of FR899426.1, from coordinate 48,963 downwards.
TAACTATTATAGATGATGTTGCTGAAGTTTTTTGGAAAATAATTATAAGCCTTGTTGCTGGTATATTTAAACTTGTAAATTATGCTTACAGAATTTTTTTAGTGTTAGCAAAAGCGCAAATTTTTGATAATGAGGATTTTAATATAATAACTAAAAATATGTATGAAATACTTAGCATAGTAATGCTTTTTGCTTTAGCATATGGAATTTTAGTTAAAATTGTTGATCCTGATAATTCAAAAAGTGGAGTTGATGGAAAAAAGATTCTTCAGAAATTAGTAATGGCAATCGTTTTACTAGCCTTAATTCCATCGATTTTTTCTTTTATGTTTGGTCTTCAAGAAGCAATACTTGAATCTAATGTATTAAATGGTATATTTACAGGTTCAAGTAATACTGGAGCTGAAACAATAGAAAACGCTGGCATTAGTATGTCTGTTAATTCTTTTATACCATTTTTTACTCCAAATGTTAATAATGATGCTGATCCAAATACAGCCCGAAGTAAAGTCACCAACCATTCTGAATATAGTATTACATTAAATGACGAAACTTATGGATGTAAAAAAGATGAATGTACTTTAAAGGATGTAGATGATTTTGCATTGTCAACGGGAAATTTTGGGTTTTATCAAGCATTTGCACTAAATATACATGAAGGAGAAATAGATTTTCAATGGTTAATTGCTTTAATAGTAGGTGGATTCTTAGTTTATGCAATGGTGTCATTTTGCTTTGATATGGCACTTCGTGTTTGCAAACTTGCCTTTTTTGAAATTATCGCACCAATCGCAATTTTCTGTAATGTTATTCCAAAAATGGAAGATGTATTTAAAAAATGGTTTTCTAATACAACTAAAACTTTTATAAGTGTTTTTACTAGAATTATTGTTATGAATTTTGGTGTATATTTAATTTCAGTAATTTGTAGTGATAGAATTAATTTAGGTTTAGAAAATACTGGAAGTTGGTTTTTAAATTTAATTGCTAAATGTTTCTTAATTTTAGGAATTGTTATGTTTATGAGACAAGCGCCTAAACTTTTATCTGATTTATTTGGATTCGGTGATGGTGATATGAAACTTGGTATTAAGGATAAACTTAAATCAAGTGGAGCATTTGCTGCGGGTGCTGCTATAGGAGCAGGTACAACAGGTCTTGTTAGAAATGCTGTTAATGCTGGTCAAAACTTTAAAAAAGTACCAAAAGACAAAAAATTTAGTGCAGCAGTTAAGGGCATTGGAAGTACACTTGCTGGCGGAGCCTCTGGTCTTACTAAAGGACTATGGTATGCTAAAGATGCTGGTAGTGGTAAAGATATGAAAAATGCTCTTAATAAAGCTGCTGATGCTGCTGTTGAAAATAGAAATAAAAGAGAGGCATATCAAAAAGCACATCCAGGATTTGGTGGAGTACAAAAAGGTCATATCATGGATGCTGTAAGAAGTGCAGGTTCATATTTCGGAGTTGATTCTCTAGCTAGTCTTAAGAAAGAAAAAGAAACTGCCGATAAGATGCAAGGATTCTATAAGACAATGGCAAGTTATGTTGAAGATAATGAAGCAGTTGCCAACTTTGCGGGTTTATATGAAGCTGAAAGAAAAAGAGAAATATCAGATACTGTATTTGATAAAAAAAATTATATGACTGCATTAAAGGATAAGTATTCACAAATAATGAAGGATTCAAAATACAATGGTATGACTGCCGAACAGAAAAAGGCAATTGCAACTAGTCAAGTTGATAAATCTAATTTTGTTAGAAAAATATCTTCAGCTGAAATGGCGCGTGCATTACAAGAAAAAGAAGCTAATTTAAAACGTTTGGATTCATTAAAAAAACTTGCTACTGTTAGAGCAGTAAATGAAAAACTTAATAAAAAGGCAGCTGATGGAACTATAATTGATTCAAGGTTCCAAGCTGTAGTTAATGAAGCCAAAGTATTTAAACAACAAAATGCAAATTATGATTTTGTTCAAGATATGAGTGAAATTTCAGGATTAACTTGGGATAATAGTTGGAATGATATTATGTACAATAATAATAACTTATCTTTAGCAGATTATAATGCTGCTGTAGATAAATTAATGAGTGATATGAAAGCGGGAACTACTGGGGTTAAGTACTTTTCTGATAGTGAAAATGCTAAGAATCATTCTGGTGCTTTATCTGCAGAAATATCTAAGCAAATTCAAAAACAACAAGAAGGTAAATAATATAAAAGGAGGAAATACTAGTGAGAAATCAATATTTAGTACCTGCCAATAGTAAAAAGTCACAATTAATATTTGGCTTCTTTACTTGGCCAGACTTAATACTTTGTTTAATTGGTGCGGCAATTACTATAGCATTATTAATTATCTTAAAAAATCCAACAACTGTTGAATTAATAATTGCTATAATACCTGTGCTTATTGCTGCAGGACTTGTAATGCCTGTAAGAAACTATCATAATGTTATGCAACTACTTAATAACATGTTAGATTTTTATACTAATACAAGAAAATACTATTGGAAAGGTTGGTGTGTAAAAGATGACACAAATGAACAGTAATAGTGCTCCAAGTGGAGTAAAATATGCTGAAGATTGGCTTCCTATTAAGTCAATCAATAATGGAATGATTTTAACTGATGATGGTTATTATGTAACTGGAGTTAAGGTTAGTCCAAAAAATATATTTATATTAGATGAACAAAGTCAAAATGCTACATTATTTAATTTATCAACATTTTATAATACTCTAGATTTTGATTTTTGGCTTTTAGTTTCAGATAGACCTGTTGATATAAGTTTATACCTTAATGAATTACAAGTTGAATATAATAAGAATCCTAATAGTGCTATTAGAAAACTTATTATGCAAGATATTAATAAAGCAAATCTATTTATGAGTAGAGATTATAATGTAGTTGATACAGAATATACATTTTTATTTAAAGAAAAGAAGATGGAATTAGTTCAAAAAAAATTACATACTTTAATAAGTGGTCTTAGTAATGCAGGACTTAATTCTACTCAAACTAGTAATGCTGATTTAAGAATACTTCTTGATAATTATTTAAATGATGGTATATCTACTAATTTTAGGGCGGTGATGTAATATGAGTAAACTTAAAAGTGAAGTAGCACCTAAAGGTATTAATTTTAGACCAGCTACAGAATTTATGCTTGGAGATAAATACTATACAATTATGACTGTTGTCGGTTATCCAAGAAGTATATTTCCAGGTTATTTATCTGATATTACAAATATTCCTGGAGTTAGACTTGCTATAAAACATATTCCTATTTCATTTGAAATTTTAAAAAAGATGTTAAATAAAGAAATAGCGGATTTAAAAATTAGATATCAGCAAGAAAAAGATCAAACAACTCAAGAAAGAATTAGACAAGATTATGAATCTTTGGAACAATTTATTTCTATGCTTGCTTCATCACAAGCTAGAATATTTGATTTTCAAATGCATTTAATGGTTTCAGCAGATTCTAAAGATGCTTTAGAACTTACTAAAATTCAAGTTAGAAATTATATTGATGCACTTGGTATGAGAGCAGTATCTTTAATGTTTGAACAAGAAAAAGCATTAAAAAGTATGATACCAATATTTCCAGAACAAGATATTGAAAAAAGAATTGGTATTCCACTTCCTTCAGTTACAATTGCGGGAATGTATCCTTTTGTATTTGATTCAGTAAAAGATCCTGGTGCAGGAACACTTCTTGGAATGGATAGATCTGGTGGTGTAATTTTATATAACCAATTTTTATTTCAAATAAAAAAAGAAAATAATCGTAATAATGCAAATATTATTATTCTTGGTACATCCGGTTCAGGAAAAAGTACTGCTGCTAAACTACTTCTTAGAACTCATTTAAGAAATGGTTTAAAATGTGTATGTATTGATCCAGAGGGTGAACTTGGTGAAATGGTTAATATGATGAAAGGTGATTTCCTAGACCTTGGTAAAGGTGGAGATTTTGGTATGATTAATCCACTTGAAATTGTTGTTGATGTTGATGAAACCGAAATAGAACAGGGACTTGGCTATACAGTTCTTACAAGAACACTTCAGCAGTTAAAAGCCTTTATGAAATATTATAATCCTTCAATCGAAGAGGATGTATTAACATTATTTAGTGAAATAGTTCAAGATACTTATAAAAGATATAAGATAGATTATGAAACTGATTTTACTAAACTTACGAGTGCAGATTTCCCTACATTTGACGATGTTTATGCCACTATAAAAGGAAGACTTTTATCAATGACAGATGCAACAAGAGAAAGAGATGTAATGGAAAGACTTGAACTTAAAATAAGACCTTTAATTAAGGAATTAAGATATTATTTTACAGGTCATACAACACTTCAAATTAATAGTGACTTTATTGTATTTAATATAAAGGAAATTATGAATAGTGATGAAAATATTAAAAATGCTCTATTCTTTAACATATTAAAATATGCATGGGGACTTTGTCTTGATAAAGATATAAATACTGTAATGATGGTTGATGAAGCACACGTACTTTTATCTAATCACAATGAACTTGGTGCAGAATTCTTATCTCAAATTCAAAGAAGAGCAAGAAAATATAATACAGGAACTATTGTAATTACACAACAACCAACCGATTTCGCAGCTCCAAATTTAATAATGCATGGTAAAGCAATATTTGATAATGCATCAAGTTATTTAATAATGAATTTAAGAAAACAAGCCGTTGATGATCTTTCTAAGTTAATCGATTTAAATGAAACTGAAATGGAAAGAATAAAATACTATAACCAAGGTGAAGGACTTCTTATATGTGGTAATAGACGTATGAATATGACTGTCATTGCTACTCAAGAAGAACTTGATTCATTTGGTTCTGGTGGTGGATATTAAAAGCCTTTACATAGGCTTTTTTTAATGGTATCATAGTTTTCATGAAAACTATTTTATTGGGGGAGATATTAAACAAAAATACTAGCTTAAGAAAGTCTTTAGGTCCTTTCACAAAGGTTCTTTATGATGTAGAAAAAAGTATTCCATTTAATCTTAGATATAATTTTTATAACAATTTATCAACATTAAAAGTTCAGTTAAATCTAGATAAAACTAAGATATTAAAAAATTTTTATTCATTCGGAATATATGATGCTAATGAAAATAAAATAATTATAGATTCTTATGCAATAAAAAAATTTCTTAAAAAAAATAATATTAATGTTATTTATTTTAATAAATATATAAACTTATTTTTATATCATGAATTAATGCATATGGCTAGTTCAAAAAAAGATGGTAATATTTATTATTCTGGTTTTGATAAATACCCTGTTAATATAACTGAACTTTATAGTAGATCTTTAACCGAAGGTTATACTGAATATTTAGCTTGTAGTTATTATAATATTAATAATAATTTTTATTATATTGATATGAAAATTACTAATATGTTAATGTGTATACTAGGTAATGATGTAATTGCGTATTCTTATTATAATACTTTAGGTGTAGCTTTATTAATTCAAAAACTTAAGGAAATTTGTCCTAATGAAGATATTAATAAATTATTTAAAAATATAAACTATAGATATTCTGAAAGATTTAATGAAGATAATGTTTATTTTATTCCTTTAATTCAAAACATACTTGTAAATATATTTATTGTAAAGATAAATAATGATAGTATAAATAGTATAACTTATGAAGAGTTAATGCCCTTTATTAACTTTTTTAAAGAATCATTAATAACATATAATGGTTTAAAAAATAATTATCCATATTTTAGAAATCTCCCAAATTTAAATGAAAGTTTAATAAAGTTTAATATGTTTTATGAAAATATCGTAAATAGAATAAATATGCATAGATAAATTGTTGTAGAAACAGCTGTTTTTATGTTATAATTCTTATATTGATAGGTGGTGATTTTCTTGGATAATAATGAAGACTTAAATCAAGTTAATGAAGAAGAAACATTATATGATGAAATGAATATTCCTGAAGAGATGCCTAAAGAAAACTATAATGAAGATGGCGCCTACCAAGCTAAAAGTAATAAAGAAATTCAAAAAGAAAGAAATATTGAAACCAATAAAAAAGTAAGTAAGATGGCTACTGAGGCTGCTGCTAATTATTTTGGTGGTCCAACGGCAGGTAAAGTAGTTAATAAACTTAACAATACTAAATTGGGTGATAAGTTAAATGAATCTGTTGGCAAGAAAATGCATAATATAACTAAAAGATCTTTTGCAGGAAGAAATATTCAAAAAACGGTTAATAAACTTGATGATGATGGTATTTTAGATAAAGGACAAGCTGCTATGAATGCTTTATCTGGTTCAGGAGCTGGAAAAGGTCCAGTTAAACCAAATGCTAACACGAATCCAAACACTAATATTAGTAATAATAAACAAAAAATGAATTTTACAATGAATCCTAAAAAATCCTCAATTGATATGAGTAAAGATAAAAAAAATCAGTTAGTAAGAAAAAAAATTTTTCAATTTATTATTAAACACCCTTGGATATTAGCAATTATCTTAGTTTTATTTTTGTTAATGATTATAATGCTAGTTATTTTAGGTGGCGGTGGAGCTGAAGAACAAGCAAATTATCTTTCTTTAAATAGCTCTTGCAGTGATTTTCCAATGAAGGCTTCATCTTTATCAAGAAGTGAATTTATTAGTTTAATGGAAAAAAATCTTATAGCAAAACAAGGTAGTACAGAAGCTACAAATTTATTTGTTAAAAAGGCTGGAACTATTTACGATATAGCAACTAAAAATAATGTTAATCCGGAACTTGTTGTTGTAAGAGCAATAGGAGAAGGCTTTACACCAGGTGTTAGGTCAAATAACTTTTGGGGATTAGCAGTTTATAATGGGCAAAATTCTGGTGCTGTTTATTCTTCTTTTTCTGAAGGCGTACTTGCTTTTGTTAATAATGTTTCTCAATATAATACAATTATTGATATGATGAGTAAATATGCCTATATTGGAAAGTACTGGTATAATGCAGGAAGTAATTCATTAGGCGGTTGTCAATATGCAAAATATATGTATGAATTTTATGATAATGAGTCAAGAGCAAGAGAAGTTGAAAAAATTTGTGCTAAAAATGCCTGTCCATATACTATATCTAATGGAACTGCAACTGCAGTTAACCCTTCGAAATGTACGCCAACTAATGATGAAGATCAACTTGCATATGCTAGGTTTCAGGTAAGTAATATGACAAAAATTAGAACCTCAATCTTTGAACTAGAGCCATATGATTGTACAAATATTGAAACTGATATAGGAAATATTGATATTTCGAATATTAATGATATTAGAGAGCTAGGAACATTAATTTCTAAAAAAGCCATTGCAACATTTGATCATTATCAATATAGTCAAGCTAAAAGAAATCAAAATGGTTATGTAGATTGTTCATCAATGGTTGATAGAGCATATCGTTTATTTAATATAAATTATTTGTATACACCTTGGGGTAATGCTGGTACAACAGTTACTGAATCACAATGGTGTAGAGAAAATGGTGCTGTTGTAAATAGTACTAATGTAAATGACTTTATACCTGGAGACTTAATCTTTAATAATAACTGGGGTCATGTTGTAATGTATATAGGAAATGGTCAAATATTCGAAGCATCAGGTCATTATCCAAGCAATCCTGAATCTGATGTTAGAGTTACAAATTATTATGGTGGTACTGTAATGGTATGTAGACCTCTTAGAGTATATTTTAAAAATAAAAGCGGTTCAAATAATGCTTAAGAAAGGATAAAATATGGGAAAATTTAATAAATTAAGTATAATAATTATTACTCTTATGGTTTGTATTTTTGGTTCTTTAATAGTATATTTTGCTTTATTTAAAAATAATGATGATGTAAATGTTAATATTGATAATAGTCATAACTCAAATTTATCAAATAATATAAGTGGTAATAATACAAATACTACTCCAGTTGTTAAGGATGATATTAAATATTTAGTAATTGATGAATACTGCATATTGTATAATAAAACTAAAAACAAGTTTAGTTATTGCAAAAATTCTAGTGTAGAAAATAAAAAATTAAACGTATACATTGATGGTAATTATTATGGCATTTATAATTTAAAATATGGAACTGTATGGAACTTATTTGATGATAATAAAGAATATGTTAATTATGAGGGAAGCCTTTTAGCATATTCTGATGGCTTAAATTTAGAAAATGTTTCTTTTACAGCCGAAGATTTTAATAGTCAGTACATAACTGAAGCAAATAAGGTATTAAATAATAGTAAAGTTAATGTTCAAGAAAACTTACATTATAATTATCGTTATTCTACAGGAAATATGGATGTTACAATTGTATCGAATTTGTATGGAGAACAATCACTATATTATAATTTGGCTTACTTAACTTATTTGAATGAAAACTATGTTATATTTAAACATACAACAAATAATTTAAAAAGTGAATATTCTTATACATTGAAATCTATACTAAAAATAAATAATAAAATATATATTGTATTTAATATGTTAAATGAAAGTAATTTAAAAGAAACATTTAGTATGTATGAATTTAACGGAAGTAAATTTACAAAAGTTATTTAAAAAGTGCATTTTATGTTGTATAATAAATTCATTGAAAAGGAGGAAAAATGAAATTTAAAGTTACCAAAAAAGATTTTATGTTATTTTGTATTTATTGTGGAATACTTTTATATTTTTGTGCTATAGCAGTACTAAATTTTTCTTCATTTTCCACGGATGGAACGTTTTATGGCTTACTTCCATTTAAAGCATTTACACCTCAATATATTGGATTTACTTTAGGACTTTTTGTAGCTGCACTAATTTTAATATTTACTAGCGTATCTTCGAAAATATTTAGTAAAGATAAAGGAGAGGGCTTTGGACTATTTTTTTCTGAAAAAAGTAGTGATGGTTATTCAAAATGGGCTAGTGATAAAGATATTAAAACTGATAAAAATATTGTTAAAGTAAGAACTATAGATGATCATATTGAGGCAGCTGGTGTTGCTCTTGTAAATAATGGTAAAGAGATGTGGGTTGATAATGGTGAATATCATAACTTAATTATTGGTTCCACTGGTTCAGGTAAAACAGAATGTGTAGTTAAGCCACTTGTTAATTTACTTTCTAAAAAAGGTGAAAGTATGGTTATTACTGATCCTAAAGGTGAAATTTATCAATATTGTGGAGAATATTTAAAAAAACAGGGTTATAATATTGTAATACTTAACTTCCGTGATCCAGAAAAAGGTAATTCTTGGAATCCACTTGCACTACCATATATGTATTATAAACAAGGTAATCAAGATAAAGCTACAGAACTTTTAGAGGACGTATCACTTAATATTTTATATGATAAAAGTGAAGGTGGAGATTCTGCTTTCTGGCAAAAAAGTGCTGCAGACTATTTTTCGGGTTTAACAATGGGCCTATTTATGGATGCCAAAGAAAAAGAGGTCAATTTAAATAGTATTAATTTTATGTCTACAGTAGGCGAGGAACGCCGTGGTACAAAAACATATATTCAAGAATATTTTAATTTAAAAGGTGAAGCAAGTCCTGCATATATATTTGCTTCGAATACAATAAATGCACCAAATGATACAAAAGGTGGTATCCTTTCAACATTTAGACAAAAAATAAGATTATTCTCAACAAAAGAAAATTTAAGTGAAATGCTTTCATATTCAGATTTTGATATGAGAGATATTGGTAATAAAAAGACAGCGGTATTTATGATAATTCACGATGAAAAGAAAACATATCATGGACTTATGACAATATTTATTAAACAGTGTTATGAAACTTTAATAGATTGTGCACAAGCAAATGGTGGTAAACTTACTTATCGTACAAATTTTATTCTTGATGAGTTTGCAAATATGCCTCCGCTTAAGGATGTTGATTCAATGGTTACAGCTGCAAGAAGTAGAGCAATTAGATTTTCATTCATTATTCAAAACTTTGCTCAACTAAATGATGTTTATGGTGAGGAAGTTGCACAAGTTATTAAGGGAAACTGTGGTAATTTGATTTATTTAATTTCTACAGAACTTAAAGCTCTCGAAGAAATTAGTAAAATGTGTGGAGAAGTTAAATCTAAAGAAAAAGATAAAACTGCCTCAACTCCACTTGTAACAGTATCTGATTTACAAAAATTAAAATTATTTCAAGCAATAATTATTAGATGGCGTAAAAATCCATTTAAAACTGATTTAGCGCCTGACTTTAAAATTGATTGGGGTATTGAAAGAAAAGATGCTGTACTTCCGACAAGAGAAAAAACTCAAATAGAACTATTTGATGTAAAGAAATTTGTTTCAGAAAAGAAAAAAGAAGAAGCAATGAATAATCCTGGAATGATGGGTGGTATGGATAATCCATTTATGGGTGGTGGTGGATTTAATCCGTTTATGGGAGCTAATCCATTTATGGGTCCTAGGCCTAATTCGAGTCCAATGACATCTAATCAAGCGCCTGCTCCTAATCCATTTATGGGTGGTGGCGAAGTAACCTCTAAAGATATTGATGATATGGTAAAAGAAATTGAAAAGAAACTTCAAGCACTTGATGAAGAAGAAAAGAAAGAAAATGAGCTTAAAAAACAATCTGAAAATATTATTGAAGATAAACCAGTTATTAAACCAATTGTTGAAAAAAAGCCATCTGAAGATATTGACGAAATTATTAAAAAACTTGAGAAAACTGAAGTTCCTGAAAATAATGATGAATCAGATGGATTTACTCAAGAAATTAATCTTAAGGATGAGCCTAATACGATGTTAAATGTTGATAAAGATAGTGAGATAATTAATAATTCAGTATCTGATGACGATGACTATTTGGATGATTTCTTTGATGATTAGTGACAAATAAAATAAAATCTCATATATTATTATGAGGTTTTTTTATGAAAGTCATTGAATATGAAAATTACGAAAGCTATTTAGGAAAGCTCATTGATGTTCAACATCCTCTTGATTATGAAGAGTTTCATGATCCAAGAAGTAAAAATATATATGCTGATAAGCTATTATTAAATCCAGGGTTATATCTAAAAAAAAATGAAACATACTATATAATGTGTAGAAAAGGTACATTAAGTAGAAAGGTTGTAAGAATGTTAACATTTTATGGCTATGATGTTGTTCTTGTAAAAAACTTTTAAACATACTATAATTTTATTAGGAGTATTATATGATTGAAAATATATCAGATTTTTTAGAGACATTTCTATTATCTTTGGGAGTATTTGCTCCAATTTTAGCATGCTTTTTAATAGTAATTGAATCAATTTTACCAGTACTTCCATTATGTGTATTTATTACAATAAATTTTTATTTTTTTGGTAAGTTTGTAGGGTTTTTATTATCTTGGATATTTACCTGTATAGGGTGTTATTTATCTTATGTATTAGTAAAAAAAGGAGTTAAAACTATTGCTTTAGATACTGCTCAAAAGTCAGGTTTATTACAAAAAACAATTAAAATAATAAAAAATATGGATATAACCAATTTAATTTTAGTTATTGCTATTCCTTTTACACCAGCTTTTTTAATAAATATTGCTGCAGCTATAGCAAATATTGATAAGAAAAAATTTATTATTAGCATATTAATTGGTAAAATTTTTATGGTATATTTTTGGGGATTTATAGGTGTTAGTTTAATTGAAAGTTTAAAAAATCCTTTAATAATTATCAGAGTTGTTATTTTGTTAATATTTGCCTATATATTAAGTATAATTGCAAAAAAAATACTAAAAATTAATTAGTATTTTTTATTTATGTACAAGTACTCTAGTGTTAGCCTCAACATTCTCAAATAATGTTTTAGCAGCATCATTTTGCATATTTACACATCCATGGCTACCATTTGTCTTATATATATCTCCACCAAAATCATAGCGCCAATATGCATCATGAAATCCTATGCCACCATCAAATGGTACCCAGTAATCTACATGTAGTTTATAACCAGGACCTATTAAATATGTATCTGCTTGTTTATAATAAATATAGAAATAACCAAGTCTTGTATCATATTTATTTTCAAATCCAGTAGTTACACTTGTGGTCATTATTAATTCATTATTTTTATATAAATTAACTGTTTGGCTTGATATATCAACCTCAACAAAGGTATCAGGAATTAATTCAATATCTTCTTTATTGAAAAAAGCATATACATTATTTTCAAGCATTCCCCCATAAAATGTATCAGTTTCCCAATCAATTGCAACTTTTTGATATGCCTCAATATCTGCGTAATATGTTCCATCAATATGGTTATAATTTGTATCATTTTTTACATAACCATATCTTATTATTAAAGGCTCTTTTTCTTTTACTTCTTGAGTAATTTCTTCCTTATTTGTTTCTGATTCAATTTCTTGGACTTTTACTTCTTCGGGAATACCCAATCTTTCTCTCATCTCTTTCATTGAAATTAATTCACAATCAATTCTTCTTGTGGGAATATTAATTTGATTATTATCTTTAATATTTTCTACATTAATATTCTTTGCTATAGTGGTGGTTTCTGCCCAATTATCAATATCTCTTTTAATTTTTTTTGCACATTCATATGTGTTTATAACCGCTGCGATTAACACTGCAAATGCTATAATTTTATCTTTTGTTTTCATATCTTTATATTACTAAAACTTGATATAAAAGTCAATTTATAATTTACAAATAAAATATCACGTGATACAATTTATAATGAAAGGAAGTAAAAAATGCCAAGAAATGTTGTAATATCTAAAGAAAATATTTTAAATGCTGGTTTTGATATAACTAGAAAATATGGTATAACTAAGGTTAGTAATAGAGAACTTGCTAAATATTTAAATTGTTCAATAAGACCTATATATTACCAATTTAAAAATTCAGATGAACTTTTTAATGAATTATGTAAGAAAATTCATGATTATTTTTATTCATATATCTTGAATAATTTAAATGATAAGATTCCTAAATATAAACAAGTAGGATTAAATTATATTAAATTTGCCAGGGAAGAAAAAAATTTTTATCAAGTATTATTCTTAAATAAAAATTGTGATTTAAATACTTTTAATCAAGATACAGATGCTAGTTTTAATATAGTTAAGGGATTTATTAAAACAAGTACAAATTTATCTTTGGAAGATATAAATGATTTTCATTTTAAGATGTGGACATTTTGTCATGGTCTTGCAACGCTTCTTGCAAATGATAAAATTAATTTAACAGATGAACAAATAAACATACTTATTTCACAAGAGTTTCAAGCACTTATGCTTCTTCGAGATAATCCAAATAACAAATATATTTTTAGGGAGGAAAATTGATGGAAAATATAATTGAGGTAAAAAATTTAACTAAATCATATAAAAACAAAATCGCAGTTGATAATTTAACATTTAATGTTAAAAAAGGAGAAATTCTAGGACTTTTAGGTCCAAATGGAAGTGGAAAAACTACAACAATAAATTCAATATTGTCACTATTAAATTTTGATAAAGGTTTAATAAAAATATATGGTAAAGAAATGAATACTGATGCTTATGATATTAAAGAAAAAATAGGTGTTATTTTTCAAGAAGTCGCAGTATTCGAAGAACTTACTGTTTATGATAATATTGATTATTTCTGTGGACTTTATATAACTGATAAAGAAAAAAGAAAAAAATATATTAATGATGCTATTAAGTTAACTGGTCTTGATAATTTTAAAAAGTACTTTCCAAAACAGTTATCCGGAGGACTACTTCGAAGGCTTAATATTGCTTGTGGTATTGCTCATAAACCTAGTATAATATTTCTTGATGAACCAACTGTTGCCGTTGATCCCCAAAGTCGAAATAATATATTATCAGGTATAAAAAAATTATCTAATGATGGAGCAACAATTATATATACAACTCATTATATGGAAGAAGCAGAAAGTATTTGTGATAGAATTATAATTCTTGATAATGGTAAAATCATAGCAAGTGGCACAACTGATGAATTAAAAAAACTATCTAATATCGAAGAAAAAATAACTGTAGAATTAAATAGTATTTCTAATAATGATATAGATAAACTATCAAAATTTAAACAAATTAGAAACATTTCTTATAAAGATAACTTACTTATAATTACTTATTCAAAAGGTACTGATAATTTAGGTAAATTAACAAGCTTTTTAAAGGAAAATAGTATTTCATATAATAAAATATATTCTGAAAGGCCTAGTTTAAATGATGTGTTTTTGGAACTTACTGGAAAGGATTTAAGAGACTAATGTTTGTACATAACTTTAAATATAGTTTAAAAATATTATTTAAAAATAAGGGATTACTTTTTTGGACATTTATATTTCCAATAATTTTAGGAACGCTTTTTAATTTAGCTTTTTCAAATATAGAAAAAACAGAAACTTTTAATAAAATTGATGTTGCTATTACTCCAAATAATAATAGTTATATCATAAGTGCATTTAAAGTTTTACAAAAAGAGAATGTTATTAAAATTCAAAGTAGTAATTTAGAAAACTCTAAAAAATTACTTGAAAATAAAAAAGTTATAGGTTATATTGATAACAATATTTTATATGTTAACTCTAATGGAGGGAAAGAAACTATTTTAAAAAGCATTATGGATGATATCTTAATAAATAAGGATATTTATGAAGAGTATTTACTTAATGGTAAGTTACCTGATACTTTTTCAACTAATTATAAAATAACAAATGTTACTAGAAAAAATATTAGTTATACTATGATTGAATATTACACACTTATTGCTATGGCAGCCTTTTATGGTGCCGCAATTGCTCTTACAATGATTAATTATTTACTACCTAATATTTCTACTTCGGGGAAAAGAATTAATATAAGCCCTGCCAAAAGAGGTACTTTATTATTAAGTAGTTTTTGTGCAAGTATTGTAGTTCAAATAATTGGAATGTTTATATTATTTTTATATACAATTTTTGTTTTAAAAGTTGATTATGGAGATAACTTATTATATGTTTTTATTCTTACTTTTTTTGGATTACTTGCAAGTCTATCACTTGGAACATTTCTTGCAAGTACTATTAAAACAAATAGTAATAATAAATTTGGTATTTTAATTGCAATTACTATGACACTTTCATTTTTTTCAGGAATGACTGGAATAACTATGAAATATGTAACTGATAAAAATATGCCAATAATAAATTATTTAAATCCCTGTAATATGATTGTTGATGGCCTTTATTCTTTATACTATTATGGAGTTAATAATCGCTATTATTTTAATATATTAAGTCTTATTATTTTTACAATAATAATGCTACTTATATCTTCGAATTCCTTAAGGAGGCAAAAGTATGACAATATTTAAAACTTACTGGAAAATTGTTAAGAAAAATATTGGAATTATTATTTTATACACAGTAATGTTACTTGTATTTGGAACAATGAATTTAAAAGCAAATAAAAATAGTTTTGAATTTATAAGTTCAAAACCAGATATTATAATAGTTAATAACTCAAGTGGAATAATAACTGATAATTTAATATCATATTTAAAAACAAATGCTAATGTAAAAAATATTACTGATGAAAATGATATAGATGATGCTGTTTTTTTTAGAGATGCAAATTATGTAATTTATATTCCAAAAGAATTTGAAAATAAAATAGAAAATGGAAAAGAATTTAATATTGATATAAAAACCAATAATTCTTATGATTCATATATTGCAAGTGAACTTTTAAATAAATACTTAGATGTTTTTTCAAAATATATGAATTTATATAATGATAAAATACTAGCCATTCAAAAATTAGATAATACTTTAAATAAAAAAACGAGTGTTGTAATTGAAAATAAAACAAATTTAAATAGTAAGACTTCTTTGTTTTATAATTTTTCAAGTTATTCAATAATGGCTATTGTAATTTATATAATATGTTTAGTTTTATCAAGTTTTAATGATGAAAAAATTAGTAAAAGAACAAGCATAAGTGGTATGAATTATAAAACATTTAATAATTATTTATATATATCTTCATTCACATTTACATTTATAATTTTTATAGTTTATTTAATACTTAGTTTTCTAATATTAAAAAGTAGTATTTTAAATATTAATGGAATTTTATATAGTTTAAATATGTTTATATTTTTTATAGTATCTTTTACAATGGCAATCTTGATATCAAATCTAGTAAAAAGTAAAGGTGCAATAAGTGGTGTAGTAAATGTAATATCACTTGGTTCAGCATTCTTATGTGGTGCTTTTATACCTGTAAAATATATGCCTTCATTTGCTTTAAAAATTGCCCACATTTTTCCAACATTTTATTTTATAGATAATAATGAATATATTGCATCATTACAAAATTTTGATAAAGCATCATATGAGTTTGTATTAAAAAACTTTATTATAATGATTGTATTTATTATATTTTTTCTAATTTTAAATACTTTGGTAACTAGATTTAAAAGAAAAGCCAATTAAAAAGGATATAGAGGGTTATCTATATCCTTTGTTTTTGAGTTTGTGAGATTTTATTATTTTAATTACTTACGCAAAGATTTTTATATAATTTCTAATTTCTCTATCGGTTAAAATTTTTCCATTACTTATTATTTTTTCATTAATCATAAGTATCGGTTTATTTTTATCTTTATATTTAGATAATGTTTCTTTATCATCGATAACATTAATTTCTACATTAATATCTTCGTTTTTAGTAACCTTATTTAAATTTTTTAATAGTTTCATACGATTACTAGAATTTTCACCGATAATGTTTATTTTCACTTGACCACCTCCTTTAATGGATTTGAAAAATACTTTATTTCTTTTTCACAATTTAATAATATAATATTTGCCTTAAATGAAACTTAAATATTTGAATTTTTTTTAGAAAGTTTAATTTTTGTGCTTTCAACTTTACCATCACGTATATAAGTTATTGTTATTTCATCGTTTATGTTATATTTATATAGTTCGTATCTAAAATAAGCGGTACTTTTTGTTTCACTATCATTAATTTTAGTTATAACGTCACCTTTTTTTAACTTATTATAAGCTGGTGCATTTTTCTCTACATCAAGAACCAATATTCCTTCTTCAATATCTAGTGACTTTACATAGCTATAATATCTAAAGTCATTTTTTGCATCACTAACACTCGCAATTGAAACACCAATATATGGATATTCTTTTTCATTACCACCAATTATTTCATCGGCTTTTTCTATAGCAGTGTCTATTGGAATAGCAAAACCAATACCCTCGATGCCAGAACCAGAAAGTTTAGCATTAACTACACCAATAACTTGCCCGTTAGCATTACAAAGTGGGCCACCACTGTTACCTGAATTAACAGCTGCATCTGTTTGAATTACCTTTAATAAAATATTTGAGTTATTACTTGTTATTTCCACAAGTCTTTCTTTTCCAGAAATTATACCTCTTGTAACAGTAAATGAATATGCACTATCAAGTGGTGAGCCTAAAGCAAATACTGTATCTCCTGCTTTGATGTTATTACTATCACTTAATTCAACAGCATCTAATCCATTAATTGTTTTTACTTTTAAAACTGCAATATCAGTATATTCATCGCTACCCACTAATGTAGCATCTAATGTAGTTTCATCAGAATACGTTACTTTAAATGTAGTTCCACCATCAACTACGTGATGATTTGTTACAATATAAGTATCATTACCATCAATTTTATAAATAAAACCACTTCCTGTAGCGGATAATTTACCCATACTATAATTACTAATTAAAGCAACTTTATTATATACTTTTTCAACTGATTCACTAAGACCAGTATCTGTAATAGTAACATTCTTTTCCTCTTTTACAATAGTTTTTGAAAATATACTTGGAAAATTATAAATAACTGCTAAAGATAATACAATACCTATAAAAAATGTACTAATAGAATAAAGAATAGTCTTTCTATTATCTTTCATCTTTCCTCCTTACAAATTAAATATAATGCTTTATTCTTAAATAAACCTTAAAAAAAATTACTTTTTTTAAAAAGTAACTTTAAATGTAGTAATTCCTTTTTTAGAATTTGCACTTATTTTAGCATTATGCTTTTCAACTATATCTTTTGCAATTGCAAGACCTAGTCCATATCTATTTTCATTTCTATTTCTTGATTCATCTATTTTATAAAATCTTTCAAATATTTTTTGTTCATCTTCTTTTTTTATTTCATCGCCATCGTTTTTTACTTCAAGGATTATATCTTTATTAGATTTATATAAATTAACAGTAACATTACCATTTTCATTTGTATGTTTAATACTATTATCAATTAGAATTCCAAGAAGTTGTCTGATTAAATCACCATTACAAGTATATTTTATATTTTTTTTAATGTTATATTTTAATTTAATCTTTTTTTCATAAAATAAACTCTCGTATGTTAAAATTTCATTTTCGGTAAGTTTTGATAAGTTTTCCTCTTTCATAAGAATTTTTTTATTTGCCTCAATTTTTGCTAAATCTAAAAGTTCTATAACAAGTTTATTCATTTTTTCGGTTTCCTCTTTTATATTGTGAATCCATTTCTCATTTTTATCATTATAATACGCTTCAACACTTGCATTAATTACTGTAAGTGGCGTTTTAAGTTCGTGTGAGGCATCCGCTATAAATCTTTTTTGTTTATCGAAGCTTTCATTTACTGGTTCAGTTATCCAACTTGTTAAAATAAATGATGTTAAAATTACACAAGACTCTAAAAATATAAATATTATACTTGTTGTTATAAGTGTTTTTGTAAGTGTATTTTTAACTTCTGAGTTATCCATTAAAATAAGTGAATTATTATCAGTAAAGGCATATGAATATTTTGCATTATAAAGATTTCCAATATAATATTTTGAATGATGATATTTAATTATTTTATTAGCTATATTTTTAATTTTTACAATATCAATTACATCTTCATAAGTATGAGAAACAGTTTCTTTATACATACCATTTTCATCAAGAATTATATTATACACGGTAAAATCCATAAAAACATTATTACTATTAGTATTATCAGATAGTTCAATCATTTTATCTAATACACTTTTAACATTTTCTTTTTTTTCTGAGTATGTTCTAGCATTAGATATCAAAAATACTGCAAAAACAAAAATTGTTAGAATGGTTGATATTGTAAAGAAAACTTTAGATTTTAATTTTTTCATTTTGATACTCCAATTTATAACCTATATTTCGAATTACTTTAATTTTAACTTTCGAATTTATATTTTTTAATTTCTTTCTTATAAATGACATATATGCTTCGAGTGTATTTATTTCAGAATCACTATCATAACCCCATACTTTACTAAATAATTGTTCTTTGGAAATAATACTTTCATGGGAATTTAATAAGATTAGTAAAATATTATATTCTTTACCAATTATATTAATTGTTTCTTTTGTATTTGTATTTTCTAATATTAATTTATGAGTATCAAGGGATAAATCACCATAGGTAGCTAATTCATTTTTAATTTTACCATCACTTAGTTGAAGCTTTATTCTTGCAAAAAGTTCATCCATATGAAATGGTTTTGTTAAATAATCATTTGCACCTTCATTAAAACCTTCCATTTTATCATCAATATTTGCTTTAGCAGTAAGCATTATTACTTTTGAATTTATATTTTCTTTTCGAATACTTTTTAGTATTTCAAAACCATTTTTACCTGGAAGCATTACATCAAGAAGTATAAGATCATAAATGCCACTTAGGGCTTCATCCTCACCCTCTGTTCCATTTGTACATATTTTAATAATATAATTTTCTTTTTTTAGCATTGATTTGATTGCATCTGCTAAATTAAATTCATCCTCAATTATTAATATATTCATCCTTCACCACCTAATAAATTATATATTTTTTATCTTAAATAAATCTTAAATATATAGTTATTATATCATGAAAAAACCATTTTTTAATTAAAATGGTCTAAAATAAATTTTACTAAATCACTAGCACTATTTTCATTTATGATTTTCTTTTGATTTTGAATCATTTCTTTACAAATATCCTCATTATTCATTAGGTATTTTATATTATCAATAATTTCTTTATCTGTATCACACTTTATACTCATTTTGTTATTTTCAAAAAATAAAGTATTATATGTTTCTATACCTGGAATTGGATATATATGTAAAAGTGGTTTATGTATTGAGGCAATTTCAGTTGAGGAAAGACCTCCAGGTTTAGATAAAACATAGTCTGATGAATATATAAAATCATTAATGTTTTTAGTAAAACCTATAACAATAAGATTATCATTTTTATATTCATTTAATTTTTCATATAACTGTTTATTAGTTCCACATATTACTATAATTTTAATGTTTTCCTTTAATAAAGGATTAATTATATTATCAATTTCTCCGAAGCCCATACTACCAAGCATTATTAAGACTACTTTTTCATCATCTGAAATGTTATATTCCCTACGTATTGATTTAGCATTTTTAATAAAATTACTCGATACAGGAATTCCAGTATTTAGCAGATTTGTTTCACTAATACCTTTTTGTATAAAAGCATTTTCTAAAGTCTTTTGCATTATAAAATATTCTGGGTTTGCTTCTTCTATAAAAGGACAAGGTTCATAATCTGTAGCCACGAATAAAAAGGGAATATGTTTATATTTTTTATCATTATTTATGGCAGTAAGTGTAAGTGAGGGAAATAAATGTGTTGTAATTACAAGAGTATAATTATTTTTTTGAATGTATTCATAAAGTTTTTTCTTAAACATTTTGTTAAAAATATATACTGGACTTTGAAGTTTACTTTTGCTAACAAATTCTCCAGCCTTATAAACATTTTTAAATATTTTTCCATTATTACCTAAAGTTTTTAAATAAATATCCGAAGACATTTTCTTAGCATTCTTTCCAAAAATATCAAAAAAATCTATAAAATTACATTCTATATTATTTAATAATAGTTCCTCTTTTATGTAGTTTGCACAAGAATTATGACCACCACCTGTAGAACAAGATAATATTAGTACTTTCACTTAATTTCCTCCTTTGCAAATTGCATCATATGTTTTATTTTTTAAGTCTTCGATTCTTTCTTTATATTCTAATGCTTCATCTGGGTATATAGCAGGAAGAATAATTGCGTGTATACATTTTTTCCTCTTATATAATTTTTGAATGCCATCAGGATTTACAAAAACAAAACGAATAGGTTGAATAGGTTTATTTGCTTCAACTGCTATTTTAAATGCACCATATTTAAAATCACGAATGTTTTCATAATAGGGCCATAAAGAGCCTTCAGGGTACATATGTAATATATTATTTTTTTCTAGCGCTTCATTAATTTGTTTATAAAATTTATCTTTATGTTTTCTTTCTTTAGGAATTGGAATAGCACATAATAATTTTATTAAATGTCTAACAAATGGAATTTTGAAATTTTCTTGAATTGTTGGGTAGTAAACTCTATTTGGATAGTTTATAAGTCCAATAAATGTGCAATCTAAATAATGAATATGGTTTGATACAGATACAAAGCCAGAATCTTTTATTTTATTTTCTTTACCTTCGATTTCAAATCCTAAAAACATTTTATTAAAAAAGTATAATATTATTGCAATTGGTATTAAAATAATCGTACTAAAAAAATTGAATATAATATTTTTAGATATATACTCATAATTATCATCAATCTTAAATGGCATTAAACTCCAAGATTTACACACATGTTCATCACCTTTTAGGGCTTCATAATTTATATTTTTCATTTATTCACCAACTTATAAAAATTATATCAAAAAAGATATTATTTATAAATACTTAAGATATAATTATTCTGATGGTACAACAAATGGTAAAGGAAAAATTAGAATGAGTTCTATGGAATATAAGGAAACTCATTTACAAGACATCGAAGATATAAATAAATGTTTTAGTAATAGAAAACTTCTTAAAAAATGTATATATAGGTTTATACTTCATGGGAATAATTCGGATGAGACTATCGATGGTATTATCTATGGGGTAGTTGATGATTTTTTATTTATTTCAAGTGGAGATGTTTTAAAAATACTTTTAAAACATTCTGAGGATTATCATAATGGTGTACATTTTAGTGATTTATTTTGCCAAGCAAAAGCAAAAAACTTAAATAATAATCCTAAACATGAAAAAGATAGATATTGTGTTCAAGTAAAGTGGTTTAATTTATTTGATTGTATACTAGAAAGTAATTATGATAAAAATATTGAAAAACAAAATATAAAATAAAGTAGATGCGGATTTAATATTTAAGATATTTAAATATTATAAAAAACAAGATTTCTTTGATATTTTCAAGCTAATGATGGGAGCACTCCAATAAAAAAACTATGTCTTTAAAAACATAGTATTCTTTTTAAATTGGAGCGGTTAAACTACAGCTTACGAACCATAATGCTCTCTTTCTAAAAATATTATATATGAAATCTTATTAAATTTCAATGGGAGTATGGAGAAAATTGGCGTTTTATAGTATAATATTTTCAGCAAATATCTTGGAGGTTATTATGAAGATTAATAAAAATTTTACTAGAAAGAATGATAATACAGGGGTAACTGTAAATTATGAAACAATAGAAGAATGTCCTAATTGTAAAAAAGCACTAGCACCACAAAATTTATATGGAATTGTACATAGTAGAGATGATAAAGAATTTTTATCTGTAGCAGATTATTGTAATGGGTGTCATTCATTAATAGTATCAGAATATGAAATATGTAGAAAAGTTACAAGAACACTATCTGATGGAAGAAAAGAATATAGTGAAAAGAATTATAATATGATAAAGTTAAATCATTCAGCACCTATAAATTTTAAAGAAAGAGATTTTGATGATAAACTTAAAGAAGTTTCACCACAATTTGTCAAAGTATATAATCAAGCATTGAAAGCCGAAGAATATTCATTAGATGAAATAGCTGGATTAGGTTATAGAAAAGCATTAGAATTCCTAATAAAAGATTTTGCAATTTATAATAATCCAGAAAAATCTGAAGAAATAAAATCGACATGGATGATGAAATGCTTAAAAGATTATATTGATAATGATAAAATCAAAACTCTTGCTGAAAAGTCAGAGTGGATAGGAAACGATGAGGCACATTATGTAAAGATACAGGATGATAGAGATATCAACGATATGAAGAAATTCATTGATGCTTTAGTATACTTTATTTCGATGTCATTGATTGTTGATGATGCCGAAACTATGAAATACAAAAAGGAGAATAATAAAAATGAGTAAATATTATGACAATACTAGCAAAGAAATAAAAGATTATTTTAAAATTTTAGAACCAAATTTCCCAGAATGGTTAAATGAATATATAGATACAAAAGAATTATTATCACAGCAATATATTAGTATTACTTGTGGCACTATTTATTCAGACTTATTTGAAAGCGATTTTTTCTTTTCAACTCTAGACCATTCTGTTGCAGTTGCTTTAATTGTTTGGCATTTTACACATGATAAAAAACAAACTTTATCTGGATTATTTCACGATATAGCAACACCTGCATTTAAGCATTGTGTAGATTTTCTTAATGGAGATTATATGACTCAAGAATCAACAGAGGATTTGACAACAGAAATAATAAAAAATTCAAAAGAAATTATGACCTTATTAAAAAGAGATAATATTAAAATATCAGAGATAGATAATTATCATTTATATCCTATTGCTGATAATGATACACCTAAATTATCTGCTGATAGATTAGAATATTCATTATCAAATGCTTTGTTTACATATAGGCTATTAGATTCAGAAAGTATCAAAGAAATCTATGATGATATTGAGATACAAACTAACGAAGAAAAAGAAATAGAGTTAGGATTTAGAACTAAAAAAATTGCTAGAAACTTTGTTAAGGTTACGAGCCGATTATCCGTTATATATCGTGAAGATAGAACTAGATATTCTATGCAATTAATTGCTGATATTCTAAAAAAATTAAGTGATGAAAACAAAATTTCTAAAAAGGATTTATATGAATTAAAAGAAAGTGAAGTAATAGATATTATAGAATCTTCTAAATATAATGATATTTTTAATATTTGGAGAAATGCTAAAAAAGTAAAAACATCAAAAGAAGAACCTCAAAATGTTTATTATGTACATCATGGAGCAAAGATTAGATATATTGATCCACTATTTAATGGTGAAAGGATTTCAAAGTGTTGTAAAATTGCTAACAAAATGATAGAAAATAATTTATCTTACGATATGAATAATTATGTATATTTAGATTTTAATTTCTGATAATAAAGGGTATGGGAATTCCCATACTAGAATTTATGCGGGAGTATAAATTCAGTGCTGGCTAGACAAAAACTTTATTCAAAAATCAAGAAAAATATAAAAAGAGGATTAAATTATTTTGATAATTTTTTCCTCTTTTTTAAAGATTATTTATATAAAAACATATTCATTTAAGACAATTTCTTCTGCTGTATTTTTGTAATTGTTCATTAATTTTGTCCATTCCAATGGATTTAATTCTTTGTTTTTTTCAGACAGTCTTTCATCATTCTTAATATAATTTTCCATTAGTTCTTTATAATAATTCTCACAAGACATACTAGAATTTATGCGGGAGTATAAATTCAGTGCTGGCTAGACATAGATTTTACTCCCATATTCAAGAAAATAAAAAAAGAGGATTAAATTATTTTGATAATTTTTCCTCTTTTTAGTTAGTAAATAAAAACTTACGAACTTTTAAGTCCGTAAGTTGATTTTAATTGGAGCAGATTAGGAGAATCGAACTCCCATCATTAGCTTGGAAGGCTAAGGTTCTACCATTAAACTAAATCTGCATCAACCGACTCTTTCATTATAATTTTTCTTTATCAATCGCCTGACAAGAAATATTATATCATATTTTTGTAGTATTGCAAGTAAATATTGTTAAAAAATTTCAAATGTGATAATATTATTGTTATAGGAAAGTAGTTGGTTATATGCAAAAAAGAAAATTATTTATAGATAGAAAAGATGGTAAAAGAGTAGAAAATGTAAGTGGACTATCACAAATAAGTATTGACCTTAAGCCAAGAAGATGTGATAGTGATGTATATATTAACCAAAAAGTCGATGTTACTAATTTAGTGGAATATATTAATAAAAGAAAATCTGATGGAATTGAACTTTCATATTTTCATGCGTTTGTAACTGCATTAGGAAAAGTTATATATAATAGAGAAAAATTAAATTATTTTGTTGCTAATAGACATATATATAAGCATAACGATTTAACAATTTCCTTTGTTGCAAAATTAGAATTTACAGATAAAAGCGAAGAAATAATGGTCATTTTACCAATTAAAGAAAATGACAATATTATTTCTTTGTCAAACAAAATTAGGGAGAAAGTAAGTGTTATTCGACATGGTAATGAAGAAAAAGCTGGCGCAAATAAAGCGATAGATATACTTGGAAAATTACCAAATATTTTAAGAGTCCCTATAGTGGGAATATTTAAGTGGTGTGACAGGCATGGTGTGCTTCCTTCATCACTTACAAAAGACAATATTTACTATAGCAGTATGATTGTATCAAATCTTGGTTCAATTAAATGTGGGGCAATATATCATAATATTAATGATTTTGGTACATGTTCTACACTTGCCACTATGGGAGAAATTAAGGATGAAGTAGTTGTGATTAATGGGAAAAAAGAGATTCGTAAAATAGTTGAATTTGGTGTTAATATAGATGAAAGAATTGCCGATGGGTATTATTTTACAAAATCAATTAAATTACTAGAATATATTTTAAATAACCCTAAACTATTGGAGGATAATATAAATGAGAAAATCGAAAATGTTGAAATTAGATAAAAAATTAAGACCTTGGCTTAAATATTATGGCGATGTTCCAGCAAATATGGAGTATCCTAACTTTTCTATGGTAGATTTAATTATAGAGGCAGCAGAAAAATATCCTAATAATATGGCATATTCATACTATGGTAGCAAGGTATCTTATAAGGAATTTATTGTAAGAATTAAAAGATGTGCAAAAGCCTTAAAAAACTATGGTGTAAAAGAGGGCGACAATGTTACTATTTGTATGCCAAATACTCCAGAGGGTATAACGATGGTTTATGCTGTTAATATGATTGGAGCAATTTGTAATATGGTTCATCCACTTTCAAGTGAAAAAGAACTTGAATTTTATATAAATGCAGCAAATAGTAAATATATTCTAGTTATAGATGCTGTATTTGAGAAAATACTTAAGTTAAAAGATAAAACTAATTTAAAAAGAATTATTATTGCAAGAGCATCTGAAGATATGAGTTTACCTCTTGCGGGAATATATTGGGTATTAAATGGAAGAAAGTATAAGATTCCTAAAGATGATAAAGTTATTGTTATGTGGGAAGATTTTATAAATGGTTCAAAAAATTATCAAGGAGATTATTATATTACAAGAAAAGCTTATGATCCTGCAGTTATTCTTTATAGTGGTGGAACTACAGGTAGTCCTAAAGGAATTTTGTTATCAAATTTAAATTTTAATGCACTTGCAATTGATTGTACAGCCGTAATTAGACAAGCACAGCCAGGAGCAACAATATTATCTGTTCTTCCAATATTTCATGGTTTTGGTTTGGGAGTATGTATTCATACACCACTTTCAAAAGGTATGGGAGTTATTTTGGTTCCCACATTTAGTGCTAAAAAGTTTGGCGATATAATTCGTAAAAATCAACCAAATTTTATAGTGGGAGTTCCAACTCTTTATGAGGCATTAATTGAAAGTAATGTTGGACCCAATGAACTTAAGTGTGTAAGATCAGTTATATGTGGAGGTGACGCTCTTAATAGTACACTTCGTGACAAAGTAAATGACTTTTTATATGAGCATGGTTCAGATGCAAAAATTAGAGTAGGTTATGGTCTTACTGAGGGAACAGGGGCTTGTTGTCTTTCCCCAGAAAATGTATTTAATGATGGAATAGTTGGTATGCCACTTCCTGATATGTATTTTAAAATAGTGATTCCAGATACACATGAAACTGCTCCAGTTAATGAGGATGGTGAAATCTGTATTTCAGGTCCACTTGTAATGATGGGCTATTTAAATGATGATGCTGAAACGATGCAAGCATTAAGATATCATGAAGATGGAAGATTATGGCTTCATACTGGTGATGTAGGTTATCTTGGCGAAGATGGATTAATCTATTTTTCTCAAAGAATTAAAAGAATTATTGTATCAAGTGGTTATAATGTTTACCCAACTTATCTTGAGTCTATTATCAATACTCATGAAGCAGTGTTAACTTCAACTGTTATTGGAATTCCACATCCATATAAAGGACAAGTTGCAAAAGCATTTGTTGTTTTAAAAGATGGTTATAAAGATAAAGGAAAGATAGAAAAAGAAATAAGAGAAATAATGCAAAAAAATGTTGCTAAGTATTCACTTCCATATGAGTATGAAATTTAGGGATAAACTACCTAAAACACTTGTAGGAAAAGTTGCATTTAAGGAACTTGAAAATGAAGAAAGAAAAAAAAGACAATAACATTTTATATTACATAATTAGACCATTTTTAAAAGTCATTTTTGTTCTTATTATGAAGCCAACTGTTGTTCATAAAGATAGAATTCCTGATGGTGGCTATTTATATGCGGGAACCCATACAAGTTATTTTGATGCATTTGAACTAGGATATACTACAAAAAAATGTGTTCATTATTTAGCAAAAATTGAATTATTTAAATCAAAATTAGGAAATTTTTTCTTTCGTAGCACCGGAGCTATTCCAGTAGATAGAAAAAATAAAAATCCTGAAGCAAAAAATGAGGCAATTCAAAAATTAAAAGAAAATAAAATAGTGTGTGTATTTCCCGAAGGAACAATAAATAAGACCAATGAGTATATTATGCCATTTAAATATGGTGCTGTATCAATAGCTAGAAAATCTGGTAAACCAATAGTTCCATTCGCGATTGTAGGAAAACCTAAACCATTTAATTATAAAACAAAAATAATTATAGGAAAGCCTTATTATGTTACAACAGATGATTTTGTAAAAGAAACTGAAAAGTTAGAAAAAAAAGTAATAGAATTAATTAAGGAGGGAAAAAGTTATGAAAGAAAAGCATAAAATTTTATATACAATAAATAAATATTTACTCGGAGGATTTTTCTTAGCATATTATAGACCAAAATTTGAAAATAAACATTTGGTGCCAAAAGATGGTCCAATAATATTATGTGGAAATCATGTCCATTTATTTGATCAATGTTTACCTATTTTATCTACGAAAAGGATGCTTCACTATATGGCAAAAAATGAGTACTTTGATAGTCCATTTGCTTTCTTTTTTAAAGCAAGTGGTTGTATTCCAGTTGATAGAAGTATTCATGATGATAATGCTAAGTCATCAGCACTTGAGGTTTTAAATGAGGGCTATGCTTTAGGTATTTATCCTGAAGGAACTAGAAATAGTCTTGCATGTAAAAAAGATAAATTAAAAGAAATGTATGAATTTGTAAACGAAGAAATTCCTTTTAAAAAGTTTAAAAAAATTATGAAAAAGGATATGGTTAAAGTATCACAAACTGATTTACTGTTAAAACTTCTTACAGATAATAAAATAACTAAGGAGGATATAAAAAATAATATTTATAGAGTTAATGAATATCTTTTAGAACTTGAAAGTGCAAATGTTATTACAAGTAATGAATATTATGATAGTTTGCTTCTTCCTTTAAAGTATGGTGCTGTATCAATGGCACAAAAAACTGGTGCTATTGTTGTTCCTTATGCAATAACTGGAAAATATAGATTTTCCAAAAATAATTTAAAAGTAACATTTTTAAAACCATTTACAGTTTCCTCAACTGATGATTTAACTGAAAAGAATAATGAGTTAGCTAAGGAAATAAAAGATGAATTATTAAAATATAGCAAGTAATTGTTATATTTTTTTATATTAAGTATGAAATATCAAATCCAATATAAACTAAAATCGCAATTGCAATAGTTTTAGAGTACATTAAATTTGTTTCATTTGTATTAAGGTGATATAAATTATATTCATATTCAAAAGTTTTATTAAATCTATCTATTTCATATGTACCTTTATTTCCAATAGTAATTACATTTTTATATTTTTTTCTAAATATTTTACTATATTTTTCATCATTATTTAATACTAAAACCTCTTTAACTTTTTTTATTTCCTTTAAAACATATTTAGTGTCATCTCCGATAAACGAGCATATACTCATTATATTATAATTGATTTTCTTTAATAAATTATTTTTAATATGACTATTATTTATACATATTATTACATATTTAACATCTTTTTCTTTTGCATTTTTTAAAATATTATTTAAAATTTCATAATTTAAATTATTATTTAACTTATAATATTTTTTATTTATATAATAACCATTATTTTTAAGAAGCAATACTTTCTCATTACTTTTAATTAGATTTTTATATACAATATGAGCAATTTCGTTTTTATATTTATAGCCCATAATTAATATAATTTTAAAATTTTTAGCGAGTTTTTTATTCTCTTTTATTAATTTTTTATCTATCAAAATAATCACCCTAATAAATTATAGTGAAAAGAAAGTGTAAAATTACACAAAAAATAGAGTTTTTTATTTATTTTTAATGTATAATATGTATAAAGGTGATGTGGTATGTTAATACTTGCTAAAGCTGCAATGGCTTTAATGCTAGGTTTTGTTTGTGCAATTATATGTGGGGCTATTCTAATCCCATTTTTAAAAAAGTTTCATATTGGCCAAAGTGTAAGTGATACAATATCTGAAAGACATAAGTTAAAAGAGGGTACTCCGACTATGGGAGGAATAATATTTATAATTCCGGTTATACTTGGTTTATTATATTTATTTATTACTAAAAGCATATCATCAAGTTATAACTTAGCAATCCTTTTATTTGTATTTATTTCTTATGCACTTCTTGGTTTTGTTGATGACTATTTAAAGGTAAAAAAGCATAATAATGGAGGACTTTCTATAGTAACTAAATTTATGTGTCAAATGTTTATTGCTTTAGTTTTTTTCTTCCTATTTATGAAAGGTGGAGGAAGTACAACTCTTAGATTTTCCTTATTACACATTAATATTCCCTTAGGATGGACATTTGGTATATTTATATTCTTTCTTCTTGTTGGTATGGCAAATGCAGTTAATATTTCAGATGGTCTTGATGGTTTATGTGGAGGCCTTTCTGCGATTGCATTTCTTGCATATGGTATAATTGCTTGGAACTGTGGTTGGCTCGAGGGTTATCAAGAAATTGCTATTTTTTCATTCATTTTAGTTGGTGCTTTAATAGGATTCTTAATGTATAATTCACATCCCGCTAAAGTGTTTATGGGAGATCTTGGTTCACTTTCTTTAGGTGGAGCACTTGCTACTATTGCAATATTAACTAGACATGAACTTTCTTTATTTTTAATTGGTGGTGTATTTATTATTGAGGCTGCATCTTCATTAATTCAAATTATTGCTATTAGAAAGTTTAATAAGAAGATATTTAAAAAAGCACCACTTCATCATCATTTCGAGGAATTAAATTGGGAAGAAACTGATATTGTTAAATTATTTTGGACTGTTGGTTTAATATTTGCTATGATAGCAATAACTTATGGTGTATGGTTATAAAGGTTACGAAAGTAATCTTTTTATTTAACAAAAAAAGAAGAATCATTTTCTTCTTAATTTACGATATATTTTTAACATAATAGGTAGCACTTTATTAATAAATGGTTTATTAACTATATCATATTCACCTACAAATTCTGTATAAGTACCACCCATTTTTCTTTTGTATTCGTGTATTCCGTTATAATTTTTTTCTTTTGTACCAGGATCTCCACATGTACCAAATAAATCTAAAAATTCACAGTTTTTTTCACTTGCAATTTTCATTGCTTCATAATATGAACGATTAACTGCAAAAGTATATGTTGCAAGACTATTATTTCCAATGTATAATGTCCACATTTGATTATTAATTATAGGACAAATAAGTATTAGTGAAACTATTCCATTTTCATTTCCTTTATATTCCGAAAATACCTCAATATCTTTTTTTAACCTTGCAATAATATTATTAGTATCAGCCATTTTCTTTTCAGGTATTTCTTTGTTTGCCACTTTTGTTTCTAAATCTTTTAATTCATCTTCAGCCTTTTTAAGAAGCTTATCAGGATAAATTTTAATTGTTATGTTTATACTTTTTCCACCTTGAGTCATAAACTTATCATAATCTTCATAAAACTTTTTAGGGTAACCATTAAAGTTATCTCTATTAGCAATATCTTTCATTAAATTATAAAATGTATCATTATTATAATCATTTGTAATTTCTAAATCATAATTATAACTTCTTTTTATTGTTTTTAAATAAGTTTTATTCATACTTTTTTCTATTTCTTCAATAGGTTTTTTAGTATCAATCCTAAAAGTAAATCTAGGTTGATTTGCTTCGAATAATTTTGTATAACCTTTAAAACTATATCCTAACTCTAATAAATAATCATGAAACCATTCATTATTAATACCCTCTTTTAAAGGCTGTGCTTTTTCATCTAATGTATGAAGGACAACTCCTGGGTCCATCTTAAAGTATATACCATTATTTTCCTTTAAATAAGATTTTATTGCTATAGAAAATTCTTTTATTAATGTTTTATCATTAAAATCTAATACTGGTCCTCTTGGTGCATAATAATACTTTAATTTAAAGGGCATTTCTTTTACAAAACATAAACAAATACCTTTTAAGTTATCATTATCTTTTAAACCTAGATATAATGGCTTTAGACCTTTACCTTTACAGGCTTCTCCCCATTCATAACACTGCATAAAATGTGTATAACTTGATTTATCAAAAAAATCCTTATATTCTTTTTCATTTATTTCAACTATTTTCATAAATACCTCTATAAAATATTATAACAAATTTTTTTTGTTTTTATAGATTAAAGTTGACTATTTTAGAAAAAATTATTAATATTTACTTATGAGGTAAAAAATGAATATAAAATTTATAGGAACAGGTTCTATGATATCAAATGATAATCAAGCATCATATTTAGTAAATAATAATATAATGGTTGATTTTCCCCAAGGAACAATGAAAATACTAAAAAAGAATAATTTAAATGAGCAAATTAAATATATATTTATAACTCATACTCACGCAGATCACTTTTTTGATTTACCATTTATAATACTAGATTTTTATCAAAGAAAACAAAAGTTAAATATTGTTATATGTAAAAAAGATAGAATGAAAGTTTTAAAACTTTTAAAACTTGGATTTCCAGGACTATTTTATGAATTTTTACTTAATAAAACAATAAATTTTATTGATAATAAAAGACCAATTAAAATTGATAATCTAACTATTTCAAGTTATAAAACAGTTCATGGTGCAATGAAAAATTGTTATGGTTACATTTTTAAATATAATGATAAAAAGATAGTCTTTACTGGAGACACTACAATATGTGATAATTTACTTGATAATATTATAGATGCAGATTATTTAATTTGTGATGTTA
Organism: Mycoplasma sp. CAG:472; assembly: GCA_000437315.1. Taxonomy (GTDB): domain Bacteria; phylum Bacillota_I; class Bacilli_A; order RF39; family UBA660; genus UBA6448. Next base: position 16,291 of record FR899426.1, on the reverse strand, counting down.
CTAATAAAATAGGTAATAATTTTCATTTAGGAGTAGATGATATAAAACAATTTTTATACGAATATAAAAACTTAAAAATTATTCCCTCACATATGGGTAAAAATTCTAAAAAAGAACTTTTAGAATGTAAAAATCAAAATCTTATTATTAAAGAAGATATGCAAGATTTAATAGTTAAATAAACTATTATTTTTTTTAATAAAATATTAATAAAGAAAAAAATTATCTAAAACCCTCGCAATTCCAGCGTTTACCTTGTTCGTTTTTTCTCTTATTATATAGATTTAAGAAATCTCATCCTCGTATTTACGTATCTTACTATTAAATAATAGCATTAATTTATAAAAAAATCTAGTACCATTTCCCATAACATGGGCATTATTTTTTCTTAAATCTATATAATTTAAGAAATCTTATAGCCCTATTTATGTAGGATTGGAGTATATATGAAGAAAAAAATAAAAACTACATTGTTCGTATTTATTGTTGTAGTTGTAATCGTATTAAATATTACCTATAAAAATAAAAATGAAGTAACAAAAACTAAACAAAGAAATCAAAATAATTTAGCAATAATGATAAAGGGTGATTCTGGAGAATATGTAAGTTCCAATGAAATCCCCAAAGGTAATTATGTCTATTTTTCAAGTACCTTTTAACGAAAAATAGAACTATGTTTTTCTTTAATCTATATAATTTAAGAAACTTATTCCCTGTATTTATGCTTGATGGAGTAGTTATGAATAAAAAAATTAAATTATGCTTGTTCGTATTTATTTTTATAGGAGTAATAGTATTAAATATTACTTATAAAAATAAAACTATTAAAACTAAAGGACATAGTAATTTAGCAATAATGATTAAAGAAGATTCTGGAGAATATGTAAGTTCTAATGAAATTCCAAAAGGTAATTATGTTTTAAATGAAGAAAAAACAGTTTGTGAAAATGGAGGAAAAGTAGTTAGTTATAATAATTCAACAGGACAAATAGGATTTTCATAATGATTAAGGGTGATTCTGGAGAATATGTAAGTTCCAATGAAATTCCAAAAGGGAATTATGTTTTAAACGAAGAAAAAACAATATGTGAAAATGGAGGAAAAGTAGTAAGTTATAATAATTCAACAGGACAAATAGGATTTTCTTTTTTAGGTTCAGATAGATGTTCATTATATTTTGATAAAATAATAGATACACAAAAACCAATTATATCTAACTTAAATGTTAATGATACAACAGTTACTGCAGTAGTTATAATAATTCAACAGGACAAATAGGATTTTCTTTTTTAGGTTCTGATAGATGCTCATTATATTTTGATAAGATAATAGATACACAAAATCCAATTATATCTAACTTAAATGTTAATGACACAGTAGTTACTGCAGTTCTTACAGATGATAAAGGATTATCTAGTTATGGAATAAGTTCAAGTAATAGTGTTGAACCAACAAATTGGACATCGATAAATGGAACATCCTATAACTTTAGTACCACAATAAGTACTGAAGGAACATATTATTTATGGGTAAAAGATACCTCAGGAAATGTTGCTAAAAAAGAGTTTATAATAACGCCTGGTACTTCATTTAATAATTTAATGATAGCAAATAACGCAAATATATTTAATGAAAATGGTTTAAGATATGAAGGAGCAGATCCAAATAATTATATATGCTTAGATAGTAATAAAGAAGGTGCATGTTCTTCATCATCTTTATTATTTAGAATAATAGGATTATTTGAAGAGGAATATTCCTCTAATGGAACAACTAGCGCCGGAACAAAAAAACTATTAAAAATACTTGATACAAATAATTATGGAGGAACAAGTGGAAAAGCATGGAATTCTGGAGGAACAAACAATTGGAGCAGTGCATCACTTAAAACAGAATTAAATGGAACATACTTAACTACTTTGTTAGGTATATCAAATGTAAATAATAAACTATCTAATGGAATAGTAAATGCAAAATGGCATTTAGGTGGCCCAAATGGAAATAATTATTTAGCAAAAAAGGTATTAGAACTTTATGAATTAGAAAGAAATACAAGTGCTGTTTACACTGGTAATCCAAGTAATATATATGCAAAGTTAGGAATAATATATCCAAGTGATTATGGGTATGCTACAACTGGTGGTTCTACAACAAATAAAGAAAGTTGTAGAGCAAAGCCATTATACAATTGGGATGATTCATCATATAGTTATTGTAAAAATAATAACTGGATTTTTAACACAGCGAAATTTTCAAACTCAAACGAGTGGTTTATTTCTCCAATTACTTCGAATTCAGCATCTTCATGTTCTTTAGTAAATACTGGGTCTTTTTTTGCCGGTTATATGAACGATTCATCATATAAGTATTCTGTTAGACCAACTTTTTATCTAGATTCCAGTATATTAAAAATAGTTGGAGGAACAGGTACCTCTACAAATCCATATCATATTGGATAAAAATATAATTCAAATTGCTTGCATAAATATATAAATAAATGTTATATTATAAGTAAGGAACGTGCAAGATATCACGTTACCTAAGATTTTTTAGTTGGCGCTTATCCAAATAAAAGAATAAATACAAGTTCTTTTAAAAACTGTATAAATTCTTTCACAATACGGATGGCGCCTTTTATAAATTCAGGATAATAAACCCCAAACTGTAAAAGTACAATCAAAAATAGTACCCTAATGAGTTTCTTTTTGCTCATTTACCGTTCCTCCTTTCTTCAGTATAATCTTGGTTGCCCAAAACCCCGAAAAAATTAAGAAGGTAACGCCATTCCTGCACGTTCAAGTAGTTATTATACATGGAAATAATTCAGTTGCAAGCGTTTCGACAAAACATGTCAAAATAAGACATGAGATTGTTAAAAATTAATATATAAAATATATTGATTTTTTTTGTAATAACTTTTTTTATTTATCATAATCTTTAATAGAAAAGGTGAAAAATGGAAAATGAAAATGTAATTGCCTCATTAAGTAAAAGAGCAGGAGGAGAAATATATCTAGGTGTAGTTGGAGCAGTTAGAACCGGTAAATCAACTTTTATTAAAAGATTTATTGAAGGGTTAGTTGTTCCAAATATTACTGATGAATATGAAAAGAAAAAATGCTTAGATGAGGTACCACAATCGGCTCAAGGAAAACAAGTTATGACTACTGAGCCAAAATTTGTTCCTTCCTCTGGAGCAAAAATTAAAGTTGACGAGTTTGAAACAAATATAAAACTTGTTGACTGTGTAGGGTATGTAATTAACGATGCTACCGGATTTTTAGATAGCGATGGGAATCCAAGAATGGTAAAAAGTCCGTGGTTTGATGATTATATTCCTTTAACTGAGGCAGCTGAACTAGGTACTGAAAAAGTTATAAAAGATCATGCCACTATTGGAATTGTTGTTACTACTGATGGAAGTATTACTGATATTGCTAGAGAAAATTATGTTGCAGCAGAAGAAAAAGTTATTCATGAACTTAAAGAAATAGGAAAACCATTTATTGTAATTTTAAACTCTAAAACGCCTGATAAATTTGAAACTAAAGAGCTTGCTAAGAAAATGGAAGAAGAATATAATGTTCCTGTAATATGTTCAAGTGTTGATACTGTTTCAAAAGATGAACTTAATAATATGCTTAGAACTGCTCTTTATGAATTTCCAGTAGTGGATATTAATGTAAACATTCCAAAATGGATTGATATTCTGCCTATGGAAAATGACATTAAAATGCACTATTTAGAAAAAATCAAAGAGGCTATTTATAAAGTAAATAAATTAAAAGATGTTGATACAATTAATAATGTGTTTTTAGAAAGTGAATATATTTCAAAAAGTTATATATCAAATTTTGATACATCCACTGGAAATGTTACTATAACGCTTGAAAGTAGTGATGAACTATATGAAAAGGTTTTAAAAGAAAGTATTGGTAATAAGGAAATAACTAAATCTAGTTTACTTAATATGTTTATATCTTATAACGAAAATGAAAGTGAACTTAAAAATATTAAAAGTGCAATTAAAATGGCTAAAAATACTGGTTATGGAATAATGCATCCAACTATAAAAGATATGAAACTTTCAACTCCAGAGATTATTAAACAAGGAAGTAGATTTGGTGTTAAATTAAAGGCTCAAGCAAGTTCTGTACATTTAATAAGAGTTGATGTAGAATCTACTTTTGAACCTATTATAGGCTCTGAAATGCAATCAAAAGAACTTATTGACTATATTATGAAAGATTATGAAACTGATAAAAATAGTATTTGGAAAAGTGAAATCTTTGGTCGAAGTTTAGAACAAATTGTTAAAGAGGGTATAGAGGCAAAACTTGCTATGATGCCAGAAACAGCTAGATTTAAACTTGCAAATACAGTTACAAAAATAGTAAATAAAGGTGCAAATAATTTAATTGCTATTGTAATTTAATAAAAAGTGCAAAAATTAATAAAATACGCACTTTTTTTAATATTAATATATAAAAAAACCCACTTAACTAAAGTGGGTAGACGGATTGGATCGTCTATGAATTGAAAAAATGAAAATAAATAAATTATAATCATTCTTTCTTAATGCCTTAGTTTCCTAAGACAATATTATTATATAAAATATAATCTAAAAAATCAAGAATATTTATAATTTTGTGATACTATTAAGTTATTTCTTAAAAAAAGTGCAAAGGTTATGTAAAAAATGCACTTTTTTTATTGATTTTTCTTTAGAATTTTGGTATCTTTAATTTGTAAGGTAGTTGTGCCTTATAAATAATATAGGAGGTAATAAACATGTCTAAAACTGAATTAGTAGAATTTATTGCTAATAAAGCTGGCTTAACAAAAGCTGATGCAACTCGTGCATTAGATGCTTGCCTTGAAGGAATTGTTTCTGGTCTTAAAAAAGATGGAAAAGTTGCTTTAGTTGGTTTTGGTACATTCTCTGCTAAAAAAAGAGCTGCTAGAGAAGGAATCAACCCACTTACTAAAGAACCTCTTAAAATTCCTGCAAAAACAGTTGCTTCATTTAAAGCTGGTAGCAAATTAAAAGACGCTTTAAATTAGTTTGAAAATAAAGGCTAGAAATTCTAGTCTTTTTTCAATTTTTTAAATAAAAAAACTTTACAAACCTTATAAAATAGTATATTATTTAATTAAGGTAGTGATAAAAGTATGAACGATAATAAAAAAGTATTAACATATTGTCCAAATTTTTATAAAATAATTGAGTTTAAACCAATCGAGGGTGATGAAATAACTAAGTCTATAATAAAAATGTATAAAGAATATATTTTTAAAGTTGATATAAATATAAATGAAAATATAATTGAAATAGGAAAACTTGATGAAGCTGTGTCAAAATATATTGATGATTATATATTTAGAAAAGAACTTAAAAAAGGTTTACAAGAATTAAAAGTTAAAAATGATTGTAAAGATATATTAAAGTTTGTTATTGATTATATAATAAATTTATTTAATAGATATAAAGCCAGTAATACAAGAGTTATCTATATTTCCAGATGGATTTAATTAACTCTTTTTTTATTGGCTAAAATAAGAATTGGAATTACCAATATATATAAAATATAGGGAACCCTTTTATAAATATAAAGGAGGTATTCATAATTATTATTAATTACAAATGAATCTATAACTGTTATTAAAAATATTAATACTGTACCTATTTTAGTAGTCAAAATACCATTAATTTTTTTGATAGAGTAAGATGTTAGATAATATAAATCAAAAAGCCATAATAATGAAATAAAATTTTCTACATTTTCAATAAATGAAGATATTTGAATTTTTTTAAGTACCATATATTCGGGGTAACTATACATATTAATTAAACTTCTTCCTAAAATACTTACAATAGCAAAACAGATTATTAAACTAATTATATTAGTTATAATGTAAGAAGATATATAATCTTTAGTAGAGTAGTCTTCATCATTTAAAAGAATTAATGGGCAAGAGGTTAGTATAGCATAAAAGAAAATACTTTTTATCATATTTTTATTTTTAAAGGTAAAAAGCGGTAAAATATTTTTAATTTCCATATGGGGCATTAAAGCAAGAAAGTTAAATATTATGGTGATTATACTAAAAAAAGTTAATGCAAGAGAAAGCCATTTCATTACATCTTTACCTTTAGTAGAAATATAATAGCAAAGTAATATACTTGGTAAAATAATAAATATTTTAGGTGTTTTATTAAGAAAAAATGATGATATGAAGGTAGTTATAATAATCGATGAAAGCAATATAAAAAACATATATAAAAGTATTTCAAATGCTTTTGTTTTCTTGTTTAGTTTGATTTTTGAATAAATGAAGACAAAACATATTCCGAGTAAAATACCAAAAATAAATGAAATTAAGGTACTTGTTCCCACCAAAAAGAAAGAATAGGAGAATAGTAGTCCTAAAGAAAGTGATCTTGATAAAAGATATATCTCTGATAATTTATATTTATTAGTTTTCAAAATTAAAGATCAATCCTTTCTTATCTATTTTAATATTTGTATTAAGTTTAAAATCAAAACTTTTAAATATATTCATTTCTTTTCTTGTCTTTTCATAGTATAGATTATTTACTTCGAGAATGTCTAAATTATCATTTTTAAGTACTTCGATAAATTTTAATAACTTTTCATTTAATATTTTTTTAAATTCATCATTAAGGTTATGATATGCTTTTTCATCCTTTAAATTAATGTTTGTTGTATTTACTTTTATTTCTCCTAAAGCATCGATGTTATAGATAACTTCACTATCTTTAATTTCTATTTTACCTTTGCCAGAGTAGATATTTACTGATATAATTTTATCATCATCTTTTTTATTTAAAGTTAAACTTGCTTTTCCTTTGATAATTAGATTAAATAAAGCACTTTCTTCATTAGTTAATGTTTTTATATATTCATACTCTTTAAATGCTGATAATCCAAGTTCAATGATTTCATCTTTATCATTAATTGTAAAGGTATTTATAAGAGCGTTTGATAATTTACTTGTAAAGAATTTTGTTGTGGCTTCGAAGTTTTGATCAATTGAAATATTATTTTGTTCCTCATTTGATTTAATCATTTTAAATATTTTGTTACCAATATCAGGATCTACTTCATCAGATTTATCTAAAATATCTTTAGCTTTAGCATTTTTAATTAAAATAAGAAAAAATTCGTTTTTTACATTAGGATTACGAAGAATATAATCTACAATATCTTTAGTATATTTTTTAGCCACTGTTTCATCAATAGCAATTATTTTTAAATGATAAAAATAAGGTTTATTATTTACTTTTAATGAAGTATTATTAAAAGCATCAGTAATGTTTTTACCTTCGGCTGATATAGTGTAAGATTTATTAATTTTGCCCTCGCCAGTGGAGTTATCATTTAATATTTCATAAGTTACAATAAATCTTTCATTAGTTTTATTATAATCAATACCTATTGAGGATATAAAGGCTAGATCATTAATTTCAGTGTAGTTATAACAACCAGTAAGAAAAATAATAATTATAATTAATAAGATTTTTTTCATGATTTCTCCTTTGTAAAGTTACTTGATAAAAGTTCACTTCTTTTGTTATTATGCATTTTAAATAATGTTTCTTTAGTATAGGTCTTATCAAAAGGAAGTAGGGGAAACATATATGGGTAACCTATTGATTTTGTACTAATAAGATCTGTTAAAAAGACTAAAAACCCAATTAAAAGACCATATAGCCCTAAAAAGGATGCACAAATAAGGCAAATAAATCTATAATATCTTAAAGAATTGGTTACCTCGATTTCAGGAAAAATTAAACTTGATATATAAGTAAAAGAGGTTACTATTATCATTATTGGGGTAATAAGTCCTGCACTTACTGCAGACTCACCTAAAACAAGGGCACCAAGTATTGATATAGCTGAACCATATTTTGTAGGAAATCTTAAATCACTTTCTCTTAAAATTTCACAAATACCAAGCATTAAAAAACACTCTATTATAGCGGGAAAGGGAATTCCATTTCTTTGAATAGAAAAATTTATCATAAGACTCGAGGGAATGGCTTCTTGATTATAACCGACAATAGCAATATAAAATGCAGGGGTAACCACAGATAAAATATAGGATGCTAGTCTTAAAAATTTAGTTATATTAATATTAAAATCTTTTGTGTAATCATCAGAAAATGGATTTATAAAATCAATAAAAAACGCTGGTAAGATTAAGGCGGTTGGACTATCATTTGCAAGTATTACTATTTTACCTTCGGCTAATGCTCTTGCACATCTATCAGGTCTTTCGGTAGCAATTATCGTAGGTAAATGAGGATTTTCAGATAAATATTTTTTTAAGTTTTCACTATCGTTAATAAGGTCAATATCCACTTTTTCGAGTTTTTGATAAGCCATATCAACAAGTTTAGTTTTAGTTATGCCTTCGATATATAATATACCTATTTTAGTTTTAGAAATTCTTCCAATATCAAGATTTTTACATTTTAAATTACTTGTTTTAATACGCCTTTTTATAAGGCCTAAATTAGTTTGATAATTTTCAATAAAGGCATTTCTTGGACCTTTTAGTGATGGCTCTATTTCATTAACTGAAACATTTCTGTCAAGAGATGCACGAGTTTCAATAGCATATATTTTATTTTGATTAATTACAATCGTAAAACCATTATATAAAAAGTATTCTATTTTATTAAACTTTATTTTATTAACATTACTGCCAGGTACTTCACTTTCAAAGTTATGAAGTTTATTTATACTAGTAATTCTTTTTAAAATATATTCATTAATTTTATCTTGATTAACCAAAGTATCAAAAAAAATAACATAGATACTATGAAAAAAATTAATTTTTACTTTTCTTATAACTAAATCATCATTTTCTGAAAACATTTCCTTTATTTTATTTATCATAACTATATTATGGCTAAATTATTAGAAAATATGATATATATGAAATAGTTCGACAATTTATTTTAATACTTACAATTATAATACATCCTCACAGGGAGGTTATTATGCTAAAACCAAAAACTACAATTGATGAAATGATTAAACTACTTAAAAGTAAAAATATTAAATTTAAGTTAATGATTAAAAAGAAAATTAAAAAAGTTCTTTTACAAAAGAATTCCAATGAATAAAGAATATTATAAAGATAATGAATTACTGAAATCAGTATATGAATATTTTGATAAATTAATTAAATTTTATTATTAAATATCATTGACAACATATAGTTAATTATAGTATATTGAGTATGCGTTGAAAAAATGTTAAATCATTTTTAAAGGGCAACCGTTACGACGGAGGTCTGTTTTTTTTTATTTCAGGAATTATTTTTATTGACAACATATAGTTAATTTGAATAGATTGAATATACAGGGAAAAATGTTAAATCATTTTTAATGGGAAGCTATTACGACAGTGTCCTGATTTTTTTATTTTAGGGACAATTGAAGTTCTTTTTTTTATAGTTCTACCATGATATAATTATTTTGGTGGTTAAAATGCAAGTACATATTGATAGAATGGATCATTTTGGTAATGGGATTGGAAATATCAATGGTAAAATTATTTTTGTAAAAGGAGCTCTTCCTGGTGAAACTGTTGATGTAACAATTACAAAAGATAAAAAAAGTTTTATGGAAGGAAATATTAATACAATTATTTATAAAAGTTCTAAACGAGTCGAACCATTTTGTAAATATTTTGGAGTTTGTGGTGGATGCAGTTTATGTCATTTAAATTATGAAAATACTTTAGAATATAAAAAAGAAAGAGTTAAAAATATTTTATCTAAATTTGATATTCCTAAAATTAATGTAATTAGAAATGAAAATGATTTATATTATCGTAATAAAATAGAACTTAAAATAGTGGATTGTAAACTTGGATTTTATGAAAAAAGTACTCATAATCTTATTGAAATAAAGGAGTGTAAAGTAACTAAAAAGTCTATAAATAAATCATTTGAATTTGTTAAAAATATGAAATTAGAAAATGCAAATGTTACTATAAGAGCAAATTATAATGATGAAGTTCTTATTATAATAGATTCTAAAGAAAAACCAGTTATTTTAAATCCCGAAGATTATAAAATTGTTGGAATAGTTTTAAATGATAAATGTATTTATGGACAAGATAATTTTATGGAGAAGATTAATAATTTATTTTTTACAGTAAGTTATAATTCATTTTTTCAAGTTAATAATTATATAAATTTAGAATTGTTTAATTTAATAAAAGAAAATATTGTAGGAAAAACTGTACTAGATTTATATTCAGGTGTTGGAACATTATCTATTGTAGCAAGTAAAGTAGTAGATAAGGTTTATTCAATTGAAGTTATTCCTAATGCTGTTAAAAATGCTTTAATAAATGCAAAGATTAATAAATGTGATAATATTAATTTTATTTTAGGTAAAGTCGAGGATAAAATAGGTTTTATTAATGATAAAATTGATACTATTATTGTAGATCCTGCAAGAGCGGGTCTTGATAAAAAAACAATTGAGGTTATTAATAATATTTGTCCTCAAAGAATTATTTATGTTTCTTGCGATACACAAAGTTTAGCAAATAATTTAGTAGATTTAGCTAATTATGAAATAAAAAAGTTTTATATTTTAGATATGTTTTCTTATACATATCATATTGAATGCTTTTGTATATTGGATAGAAAAATTCATACATAATGAGTTGACTTGAAAAAATCTTAGGAAATTCTGATGTTGGAGTGCATATTTATATATTTTACTTGGTATATGAAAATTAATTAAATTTGTTGTGAAAGGATGTAATGAAATGAAAAGTGAAATTACAAAGATAAATGATTCAGAATTAATTATATATGAGTCAAAAGATGGAAATATTAAATTAGATGTTAATTTTGAAAATGAAACTGTTTGGTTGACCGCTAATCAGATGGCACAAATTTTTAATAGAGATGAAAAAGTTATCAGAAAGCATATAAATAATGTTTTCAATGATGGTGAATTAGATAGGGAAAACAACACGCAAAAAGTGCGTGTTGATGGTGTGAAACAACCTGTTTCTTATTATAATTTAGATGTAGTAATTAGTGTTGGTTATCGAGTTAAATCTTTAGAAGGAGTCCGTTTTAGAAAATGGGCTACAGAAAGAATTAAAGAATATATAATTAAAGGCTATACTATGGATGATGAAAGACTTAAAAATCTTGGTGGTGGAAAATATTTTTATGAACTTTTAAATCGCATTAAAGATATAAGGTCGTCTGAAAAAGTATTATATAGACAAGTTTTAGATTTATATGCTACTGCTATTGATTATAATCCTAAAGCAGCTGAAACAATAAAGTTCTTTAAGATGGTACAAAACAAATTTCATTATGCTGCCCACGGAAACACGGCAGCTGAAGTGATATATAATAGAGCAGATTCAAATAAACCATTTATGGGACTTACTAGTTTTAAAGGCGAATTACCAAGTATTAATGATATAGAAATTGCTAAAAATTACTTAACGGAAGAAGAGTTAAAGATGTTAAATAATCTAGTTTCTGGTTATTTTGATTTTGCGGAGTTTCAAGCGATGAAACATAAAACAATGAGAATGAAAATTATATAAATCAACTAGATAAAATTTTGAATTCATTGAATGCTGAAGTATTAACTAATCCTGGAAAAATTAGTCATAAAAAAGCTATGGAAAAAGCAAAAATAGAGTATGAAAAATATCAAATAAAAGAACTTACTCCTATTGAAAAAGAGTATTTAAATTCTATTAATAAATTAAATCAAATCACGGAAAGCTTAGATAAAAATTAAATATTTAGAAAGGAAATATATGATATATGGAAAATGATATAATGAATATTATGAATGATATTAAATATGGTTATTTAGATATAAATGGAAATATACATTATGTAATTGATAAAGACTTTGAAAGTTTATATACATTACAGTCCCCAGGAGAAACTTTAAATAATAAAGTAGGAGTTTGTTGGGATCAAGTAGAATTAGAAAGATATTTATTTGATAAGAAAAACATTAAATTTAATACATATTTTATAGTATATTATTCTGATAATATTTGTCCAACACATACATTTTTAATATATAAAATTGATAATGACTATTATTGGTTTGAACATTCTTGGGAAAAATACCGTGGAATTAGAAAATATAGTTCAGAAAATATTGCTTTAAATGACATTAAAGAAAAGTTTATAAATGATGAATTAAATAATAATTATGATGATACAAATTTATTTATTTTTAAATATTCTAAACCAAGATATGGAATAAATTTATTAGAATTTTATCATCACTGTGAAAATGGAGAAAAAGTTAAATAAAGTTTTTATTTTCTGAAAATTGTATAGTAAAAGTCTTGAAAATTGTATAGTGTAAATCAAAATGTAAAGTGTATGTTAAATGATATACAATATTTATAAAAAAATATATACTATAAATAGGTGTGAATTTTATGAAAATGAAAATAATAAACTAAGTTCATAAAATATTGTAACATTAGGTGTAAAATCAATCGATGATATAAAATGCTCATATTATAGACTTTATAAATATCATGCAAATACTGTCTTAAAAATAAAAATTAATCGGAGGTAAAAATGACAAAAGAACAGTTTATTAATGCTTATCCAAATATTAAAATAAATAATACGATGTTTTTAAATGAAGATGGTTTTCGTGACTTTACTGAGGAAGAATTAATAAATTTATGTTCTATTTATTTTGATAATGCAAGTAAACTTTTTATGTATATTTATATGTATGATTATGAAAAGTATTATAAAAAAATGCTTATTACTATTGCTAAAACTGTACCTTTGTTTTTTGATATATCAAATATAAATGATATTAATGAAAATAGTTTTGATGATAAAAGATTCGATTATAATGTAATATTTAATGAATATGAAATACTTTTTAATAAGGGATTAATTAAAAATATAGATATAGATTATACAGATATTAAAGATATAAAATTTATTAATGCTTTTTTGCAAATGAAAAAGGATTACCATCAAAGTGGCAAACTTAATAAAAAAGTTATATCTACTTTAAATGATCATTTAAAATCTAATATTCTTAAGGAAAATTCTAATTTGGAAAATATAGATTCTAAAATAAATGAAATTATTGGTTATTTATTAAGTGGTGATATAAATCTTATTGATATTATAAAGTATGATTATAGTTCTTACAAAAGAATTTTAGTCGAAGGAAAATATAAAGATAAATTAAATAATTTTGATAATAACTCTTTAGAGGTACTACTTGATATTAAACCTAAACAAGTTAAAAACTTAATTAATATAGTTCAAAATAATTTCGATGATTTTAAACATTATAATTATGATAGACAAATGCGTTTTGCTATAAATTTAATTGCTGTCTTAGGCTATCAAAATTCTGAAAAGTTAATTAATATGTTAAATAAAGATGAAAATAAATTTAGAAAAGTATTTAGTAGTTTATATTTAATAGATTTACAAAAAATTCATTTAAATTTTGGTAAAATTATTTATGATGAGCAGTTTATTAATTTCTTTTTTAGTCCAAATGGATTATTAAAAAGTATTCTTAATAACGATTATGAAATATCACAAAATGTTGATGTTATATATGCTGGTTTTAGTGAATATGAAAAAAGATTTAAAACGCAACATATTTATAATAAAATAGATTTTTATAAAGATTTACTTAAAAATGGTATATTAAGACCCCTTGATCCAGATTTAGCACCACTTGAGGGAAGTATAATTAATGAATGTGTAGATAATAAAAAGTTTCAATCATTTACTAATGATAATAGTATTATTCAAAATATAAGTGAGGAATATAGAAAGGTGCGTCATAACTATCAAAAAACTATTCCTTATGTAAGTGGCACAAAAGATGGTTATTATTACGAAACACTTTCTTGTGATGATCCTAATTTATTTGTAATGGGTTCAAAAACCAATTGTTGTTTTAAAATAGGTGGGGAAGCGGACTCTTTTGTTAGGTACTGCGCCGAAAATGTTAACGGAAGAGTTTTAGTTATAAAAGATAGTAATGAAAATGTATGTGCAATGATTCCTTTTGTTAGAAATGGAAATGTACTTTTATGTAACTCAATTGAATCTATAAGTGTAAAAAATATTGATTATATGAGAAATATATTTGATGTAGCAAAAACTGCTTTTGAAAAAATGATTAATATTTCTTCGTTAAATGAAAGCAAAGAAGAAAGTATTTCTTTAGTACTCATGGGTAATTATAAAAATCAAATTGAAAGAATTGGTGGTTATGAAATGATGCCTAGGGACCTTATTAGTTATGAAAATTTAAGACCATTAGATGAAACCCCAGATATGTATGCCAATTTAGGTGGATATGATTATGCAAATTATATAATTACGAAAAAAGATGATACATCACTTTATACTACCTCAAGTTTTGAAGCCACTGTTAGATATTTAGATCCAAGAATGGAAACTAAAGAAATAGAAAAAGAGTATATTACCAAAGAAGACATAACAAATATAAATAAAATATATTATGAAAAAACATTTGGAATTTTAGATTTATCGCATGCTTTAAAGATAATATATAATAAAGACTTTTTCATTTTAATTAATGATGATTATAGTATTATTTCATGTATTGTTGGTAGTGATCCTAGAGCTATAAATGAATATAATGAATATTTAAGTTTAGAAAAAGAGTATGCAAGTTATTTTGATAAAGATGGACATGTAAAAGAACAATCTTATTATAGATAATGCAACTCAAAAGTTACAAAAAACAACCTAAAATTGGTTTTCCGCAACTGAGTTACATGATAAAATTTTTTTAGAAAGAAGGAAAGATTATGAATTTTAGTGAAAAGTTAGTAAAACTTAGAAAAGAAAATAAGATGAGTCAAGAAGACTTAGCAGCATCACTTGATGTATCAAGGCAATCTGTATCAAAATGGGAAAGTGGACAAACATATCCAGAAATGGACAAACTCCTTGCTATATGCAAAATATTTAATGTTACTTTAGATAGTCTTACAAATGATGATGTAGATATTAATAATACTGAAAATAAAGATAAAAATGCAATTGATAGTTTCTTTAGTTTTGTAAAAAATACTTATAACTTTATTGTTAATAATACACTTCTTGATAATACAAAATGTTTTTTAGTTATGATGTTTACATTTTTAGCATTATTAATATTAAAGTTACCAGTTAACTTATTAAGTAATAAAGTAACTAATTTAATAACAAGTGTTAGTCAAAATGATTTTACAATTTTTGTGGCAAACTTTTTTGAATTTATATTTGAATTTGCTTATGTTGCTTTATTTATTATAGTAATGATATATATATTTAAAATTGGTTTTTTAGACAAAATGGATTTAAAAAAAGATAATGATTTAAAATTTACAAAAGAGGTAAAGGAAAGTAAACCTATAAAAGAAATAAAGAGAAATGATTATTCATTTATTAATTTATTTTCTAATATTTTAATTGTTTTTGTTAAATTTTTTATAGCTTGTTTTACATTTCCATTTCTAGTTACTTTAATTATATTTTTTATAGGACTTATTATAATATTATATTTTGCATTTAACGGGCTTACATACATTGGTTTAATTCTTATTTCATTATCAATTATTTTCTTAAATATTTTAACTATAGAATTCTTATTTGACTTATTATTTAGTAAGAAAATTCCATTCAAAAGAATGCTTATTACTTTAATTGCATCACTTTCTATATTTGGAATAGGTTCTGGATTATTTTCAATTGAGATATCTAAAATTAGTTATATAAATAGTATTTCTCCAAAGTTTAAAACTACAAAAAGTGAGTTTAATGTAAAGATGCAAGATAATCTTTTAATTGATACAAATACTCATTATGAATATGTAATTGATAATACTTTAGATAATATTAAAATTGAAGTAGAAACATACCCAGATTTTGTTACATCACATACTAAAGAAAATGCTTACGTTTATAGAATTATTTTACATCAATATGGAGTAAATGCTAAAAATATATTTGATGATTTAGTCGATAATTTAAAGCATAATAAAGTGTATAATTATAACTTTATAGATAATAGTATAATTAAAATTTATGCTAATGAAAAAAATATTAATATTTTAAAAAATAATATTGAAAAAGAATATGAAAATATTAAAAATCAAACTGATATAATTGATGATATCAATGAAAAATATGATGAAATTATAGATAAGTATAATGAACTTTTAGAAAATTATAA
>FR899425.1 GCA_000437315.1 Mycoplasma sp. CAG:472 | reverse complement strand
TTTATTTAAACTACCACTCATAATGTTATTATTTAAAAGGTATTTTAATTCTTCTTCACTAAAAAGACCATACGCTAAATTTTCATTCGGATTTACATCAAATGCTTTAACACAGTTTTTCATTCGTACAATACAGCAAACCGAGTTATCTATACCTACAGAATAATATGAATTATCAAGTAGTGTTACATTATCTGAAACATATCCAGTTTCCTCTTTTAACTCTCTTTTAGCAGCTTCAATAACATCTTCTCCATCCTCAATATAACCCGAAGGAAACTCTGCTATTATTTTATCATTAATTCTAGTTTGAAATGTCAATATGTAATTGCCGTTACTATCTGTAGCAACTATTATAACTGAATCTTTACCACCATTTTTAACTATTTTTTCTCTTGTGATAGTTTTATTATTAGGAAGGCTATAAACCTCTTTTATAAGATTAATAAAATCACCACTATATAATATTTCCTCTTTAGTAAGTTTTCCTTTAACCTTTTCATAAATATTAGTTATTTTTTCTAACAACATTTTTTCTTTGTACTCTGGGCTTCTTAAATAATTTAACTCATTTACTCTAATCATTGTACTATTAGCACAGTCCTCTAAAGTTTTATTATTTTCATTTAATAATTCTTCCCTAAAAATAGTTCTTACTTCAAGTTCATCAACGCGTGGAGTAACCCTCATAATAATTTTGCCTTTTTCAAAATTTTCCATTTTCTTTATAGAAATTTCTTTTTTATCTCCATAAACAAAGTCTATATAAATCCCTGTTGAATAATCAAATAAATTCCAATCACTAGGCAATAAACATTCGTCAGAGTGATCATCATAATATAAAAATATATAAATTGGTTTTTCAAAAAGCTCTTGCTTATTAAATAAATAATCAAAATCTGAATAACGATATTTAGTATAATTTCCATTAATAATATCCTTAACTGTTAATATGTAACTATTATTTTCTAAATTAATATTATATCTTCTTAAAATTAAATATCTATGTCTATTAAATATATCACTCACTTTATTAAAAAAGTCATCCTTTAATTTAATTTCAATAAATACTTTGCCCATATTTTTTTCTTTACTTTCATATAAAATATCAGAAAGCAATTTATAAAATCTAGCATTTTCATTTTCATAAAATTTTAACTTTCGATAAATATTTAATTTCTCCTCTTGGGAAAAAGTTTTTTGATAACCTAGTTTTGCAATATTATCAAGATATGCTAGTTCCTCCTTTTTTAATTTAATAAACTCTTCTTTTACTTCTTCAATATTCATAAAAAATTCTTCCTTTCAATAATATTTTATTTCTAATAAATATACAACTTATTTACAATCATTTTACATTTCTAAGTGTCCTTTTACATCCCTTATTTTGTAAACTATAATATGCAAGTTTATTTAAACCGCCACACATAATGTTATTATTTAATAAATATTTTAGTTCTTCTTCAGTAAATATCCCATATGTCAAATTTTCATTTGAATTTACATCAAACGCTTTAACAGAGTTTTTCATTCTTACAATATAGCAAATTGAGTTATCTATACCTACAGAATAATAAAATTCATCTAATAGTGTTACAATATCTGAAACATATCCAGTTTCCTCTTTTAACTCTCTTTTGGCTGCTTCAATAACACCTTCTCCATCTTCAATATAACCCGAAGGAAATTCCGCTATTATTTTATCATTTATTCTTGTTTGAAAAGTTAATATGTAATTACCATTGCTATCAGTTGCAACTATTATAACCGAATCTTTCCCACCATTTTTAACTATTTTTTCTCTTGTAATAGTTCTATTATTTGGAAGACTATAAACCTCTCTTATAAGATTAATAAAATCACCACTATATAATATTTCCTCTTTAGTAAGGTTTCCTTTTACTTTGTCATAAAGTTTAGTTATTTTTTCTAGCAACATTTTTTCTTTGTACTCTGGACTTCTTAAATAATTTAACTTATTTACTCTAATCATTGTACTATTAGCACAGTCCTCTAAAGTTTTATTATTTTCATTTAATAATTCTTCCCTAAAAATAGTACTTACTTCAACCTCATCAACGTATGAAGTAACCCTCATAATAATTTTGCCTTTTTCAAAATTTTCCATTTCCTTTACAGAAATTTCTTTTCTATCTCCATAAACAAAGTCACTATAAATCCCCGTTGTAAAATCAAATAAAAAATATTCATCAGAGTGATCATCATAATAGGTAAAAATATAAATTGGCTTTTCAAAAAGTTCTTGATTATTAAATAAATAATCAAAATCTTCATAACGATATTTAGTATACCTTTCATCAATAATATCCTTAACTGTTAATATATAACTATTAGTTTCTAAATTAATATTATATCTTCTTAAAATTAAATATCTATGTCTATTAAATATATCACTCACTTTATTAAAAAAGTCGTCTTTTAATTTAATTTCAATAAATACTTTGTCCATATTTTCTTCTTTACTTTTATATAAAATATCAGAAAGAATTTTATAAAATTTAGCATTTTCATTTTCATAAAATTTCAACTTTCGATAAATATTTAGTTTCTCTTCTTGAGAAAAAGTTTTTTGATAACCTAGTTTTGCTATATTATCAAGATACTCTAGTTCCTCCTTTTTTAATTTAATAAACTCTTCTTTTAACTTTTCAATATCCATAAAAATTTCTCCTTTCAATAATATTTTATTTCTTATTTATTGATAAGTAAAATATATTTATGTTATAGTATATATAAGGAGTGCTTATAATGAATGTAGATTTAGAATTATATAGAGTATTTTATGTTGTTGCTAAAAATAAACATATGACTAAAGCAAGTGAAGAACTTCATATATCACAACCCGCAATATCACAATCAATAAAAAAACTAGAAAATCAGCTTGGTGGAACACTTTTCTTAAGAAGTAACAAAGGTATGGAACTTACTAACGAAGGAAAAATGTTTTATGAATATGTTAAGGGTGCTTTAGAACTTATAAATAATGCTGAAAATGAATTTACCTCTTTTAAAGATTTATCTAAAGGTGAAATTAAAATCGGTTGTTCAACAACACTCACAAAAATAATTTTATTAGATGCAATAAAAAAATTTCATCAAGACTATCCTAACATTTCTATAAACATTATTAATGATTTAACAAGTAATTTAATTAATGATTTAAAATTGGGGAAACTTGATTTTGTAATATTTAATGAAAGTAATAACAAGGAAACTAATTTACATTTAGAAAAAATAACCCAGTTAAAGCAAGGATTCATTTATAATCCAGACTATTTCAAAGATGATATAAATAATTTTGAAGATTTAAATAATTACCCTCTTATATTGCAAAAAGAAAGTTCTAACAGTAGGAAACTATTAAATAGTATTGCCTTAAAAAATAATACAGTTTTAATACCTAAAATGGAAGTTGTAAGTCAAGAACTAGTTACAGAATTTACTAATATTGGACTAGGCATTGGTTTTACAATAATTGACTTAGTAAAAAAAAATTTCAACAATTTAAAAGAATTAAAAATTAACAAAGATATTCCAAAAATAAATGTTTATTTAGGTACTAACAAATCAATCTTACCTACATTTGCAAGTTCTACTTTTATAAAATATTTAAAAAGATGATCAAAAAAATCATCTTTTACTTATCTCTCTAATATATTTAGGCCTATCTATTTTGGATGTTAATATTCTTACTTCGTTTAACATAGTTATTTCAAAACCAACATATTCACTTAATTTTCTTTTTAATTCATTAAGAAGTTCTAAAGCATTTGCATCTTTTGAATCATATAAATCTCTTAAAAAAGAATTACTATTTACAAAGTTATTAAATAGATTATCCACTAAAAAGTATTTTAACTCTAAATTAAATCCTTCAGAGTTTTCTTTTAATGTTACATTTCTTTTTGAATATTCCATTGTATCTATTACATTAATCTTACCTTTTGAATATAAAATGTTATACATAATATCATAAATCTTTATATCATTATTTGTTAATAATTCAATATCTTTATAACTTTTATTTATAGCCTTTGCAAATGAGTTTAAATTTACATACAATGGATTTATTTCATATAAACTTTTAGATTTAACGAACTTCATAGTATAACCTATAACAAAACTTTTATATTCTATAGTTTCTATCGGCCATATAAAAGTTGAATTTGTTATATTACTAAACTGGGTTAAATCTTCGGATATAACATCATCATAATCATTATCAAAAAATATGTGGAATACTTTTAAAACTTGATTAGTTTTAAGATCATAATAACAAGCTCCTTGTGAACCAACACCTAAAAATCTAAGACTACTTAAATAATTCAAAAATTTATCTTTATTAGTTATTTTCATATCACAAAACTCCCCTTAAGTACGATAATTATATCATTTTTAAGGGGTTGTGTCAAATTAGTGTAAAGTAGAGATTATATAAATTATTTAATATTTTAATTTTTATTAATTTCATTAATTATATATTCTCCATGTGTTTTTACTTTAACTGGAGTTAATATGTTAAGTTTTTTTAGTTCATCAATAGTTTTAGGTCTTAATTTTACAAGTTTATCTAATTCATCATTTGTAAATACATAATATGCCGGCAATTTCATTTCAGTTGATCTTGCTTTTCTTAATTCCACTAGTCTTTCTTTCAAATTATCTAAATTATCATTTTTACAAAATTTATCTTTATAGTACTTGTAATAATCAATATTTTCATTAATACATAAATTTGCATAATTTTGAGCAAATAATTCCATATTCTTTTTTGAAGAATAACTATCATCACTGCTTATATGACTTAAATCATATTGTATTTTTCTTACTAATGCATCTGCTCTTAAAACTTTAGATTTAATATCTTTAGGTGCTTTACTTGTATTTATAATAGTTTCTTGATTTGCTACTACCACTAATACTTTTCGATAATAGTCAAAATTTTTTGAACCAAATAATTTAACTAATCCTGAAGCTTTACTTTCCCATATTTTTCTTATCACTTCTCTTTGTGCTTCAACCTGTCTAAGTGGTGAGTACATTCCCTTTTTAATTTTCTTTCCATTAAAAGTATATTCTCTAATAAAGTCGCCATTTTCATTAACAGTAATATTACCTATTAAATTTTTGCACTCAATAAAATATATAAAAACTGATGTAATTACAATATAATCAATTTGGGCAGTTAAATCACCATATTTTACTTTTACATCATGTAGAACATACATTCCAATATTTGCTTTTTGTAATTGATAAGAAATTTCTTTTTCACCCTCTAAGCCTTTTTTAACAATATAAAGTTCACTTGAAACATCATTATTATTTGGATATTCTTTATTAAGTTTTGTTAATGCATCAAATCTTTCTTGTAAATCACTATCAGATTTATAAAATATTGTATCCTTAAATCTAAAAGAGTTAAATATATCATTTACTATACCCATTATTATCACCAATTTAATTTTAACAAAATATAAGTGATTTGTACATTAATTTTTACCCATATCACCCTTCATTATTCCATATATTTCTGTTATAAACTCACTATCTTTTTTTAAGTTTTTATCGCATAGTAAATAAACATGATTTTTAGTTCTTGTAAGAGCAACATAAAATAATCTTCTTTCTTCAGCAAAAGGAATACCTTCATCAATAACTTCATTTCGATACAATTTTTCTATCCAAGTCATACCTGTTTTAACAGATGGAAATGAAGTATTTAATCCAATAATAATTACATCATCAAAAGTAAGACCTTTAGATTTATGCATAGTCATTGCTTCAATATCTATATCTTCATAATTTTTAAATACTAAACTAGATTCTATTCCATCAAAGAAACTTTCATCATCATATAAATTATCTATAATCCTATTTGTTCTACCTAATACTAAAATTTTATGATCTGGACTATCACCATATATCTCTAAAATAGTATTTTTAAGTAAATTAATTTCCTCTTTATCAGATTTAGTTCCATCAAAAGTCTTAATAATAATTGGTTTATCTATATGTTTATCAGATACTAAGTCTTTTTTTATTTGACTATTATTTTTCATAACAAACTGTCCAGATAAGTTGATAAGTTCTTGACTATTTCTATACGTCTTATTAATTTTAAATAGCTTTGCTCCCTTAAAATAGTTAGTAAAATTATAAATATACTCTATTCTTGAGCCACTAAAGGAGTAAATACTTTGCCAATCATCTCCAACCGCAAATACTTTAGCATCATTTCTTTTAGCGGTCTTCATAGTAAGTTCATACTTAATATTAGATATATCTTGATATTCATCAATAATTATATAATCAAATAATAAATGAGTTTCGCTTGTTAATTTTTCAATATACTTAACTGCATAGTATAATAAATCATCAAAATCAAAGTAATAATATTCTCCACCATAAAGTTTATTTGAATAATAATTATAAAAGTCTAAGAAGTATTTTGCCTCAATCATAACATTTTGTTTTTCTTCACCTTTTAAAGTCATAATATATTTTTTTATAACTGTTTTATCCTCTCTATAAGCAGATGATTTTAAATATTTAATACTTGAGTACATAAAATATTCAAACGGATATACTTGTGAAAGTGGGTTTAAACGAAGAATATGTTCATATATTTCTTCATTAGTTCTTTCATTATATTCAACATTTAACTCTCTTAATTTGTTATCTAAAATTCTAACAATATTTGAAAGTGATGTTCTTTCAATTTCAATAAATTTATTATTATGCTCTTTATGGTATTTTTCTTTTTCTAATTTTATTTTATTATAGTTTTCATCCTCTAAGCCAAAGTATTCAATATATATTTTTTCACCAGCATAATCGATTGTAAAATCAGGTTTATATATTATATTATTTTCCATTAGTTCTGGATAAGCTTCTTCATAAGAATATGAAAGACCTCTTTTATAAAGAAAGTTTGCTATTACTGCTTCACCAGCTGATTTAACATAGTCTCCATTTATAGATATAATATTTTCATCTTTCTGAAGTTGCCTTTCAATCCATGATTTAATTAAATTTATAGTTCCTACAGTTTTGGCTTCATTAAGTTTAACACTTACATAGTATTCTATAAGCTCATCATAAGTATTAAATTTTTGATAGTTATCAATAAAGAATTTGCTAAATACAAAATTTTTCATTTGTTTAACAGTATCAAAATTATTAATTATTTCAGTAATTTTATTTTTATCTAAATATAAGTTTTTAAAGTACTCTAAAAAGATTTCTCTTTTTTTATTTCTATCAAGTATAACGCATTTTCGATTATTAAATATTTCTCTAATGTATTCATAACCAAGTGAATGAAATGTTGTAACGTGTGCTGGGATATTAAAATCTAAGCAAATTCTTTTATCTAGTTCTTCAGTAGCTTTTCTTGTATAACTTAGTACTAATATTTTTTCTGGTAAAACATTTTTCTTTTCCACTAAATATTTTACTTTTGATGCCATAGTGGTAGTTTTACCTGTACCTGCTCCAGCAATGATAAGACTATATTTTTCATCACTTAATATGGCTTTACACTGCTCTTTATCAAGTTTTATATTAGAATCAATATCTTTATAGAAATTATCAAAGTAATCTTTATTTAATAAATATAATTTTTCTAATACAATGTCATTATAAGTATCAATATTAAAGTTAGAGGGCACAGCACCACTATAATTTGCTAATACATTTAAATATAAATCATTTGAAATATATTCATGATTATTATATTTTTTTATAAACTCCTCTTTCACACTGCCACCTACTATAATAGTATTATAACAAAAATCAATTATTTTTTATAGTGAGTTTTGTAATTTCAATATAAACAATCTATAATTTGAGTTATAACATTTTATCTAAAATATGTTTTTTATATTTTAAATCAAATACCTAAAAGTGTATAAAAAATTGCTTAAAAGTTTAAAATTCTATAATGTAAACAAAAATAATATTCTTGTTCTCTTCAGGGGGCGACTAGGTTTCATATTGTCAATATTTATAAAATATATAAAAACCTTTATTTATAAAGATTTATGCACATATTAGTTTATTTCAGTTTATTCAAATTTATATGTTTTTAGGTGCTTTAAGCATCTAATTACATACCTAAAAATCTGGCATTAAATACTCTGGCAATATTGTATAATTCCAACTCTTTCTACTAAAATCAAAATTAGTAAATGTTTCATAATATGGATACTCTTTATACTTTTCATCCTGTTCTATTAGCTTTACCGAATCACTTTTTATCATTTCAAATACCTTATTTAAATAATAAACAATAGGTGCTAATGATACTGAACTAATAGATAACAATTGATTTTTATAATATAAACCCATAGAGCATATCGAAGTACCACCTACTGAAAAAGCATATGAAATATTATGAGGTTCATGAATATATTTATTTCTTATTTTGTGTATATCCTTTAATACATCATGAAATCTATCAAAATTTAAAATTTTTTTATATTTATTTTCAATATAATCAATTTTATCAGCAAGTAATAATATACCACTTTTATTATCTAATATTATTGATTTATCTTTTTCGTTATATTTATATGGCAATAGTCTTAGCAACTCAGAAGTAATATTGTAAAATAATTCCTCATTTTGATAAGGATCATTATCTTTGTTACTTCTTATCACTTTTGTTAAACCATTGTTAATATTATCTAACATTTTAAAATAAGGATATAAATTATTTAAAAACTTTGTAGTTTCACTTTCCATTTTTATCACTCCATATAAAATTATACATTCTGATCATTTCTGCTTTGTCTTTTTCAAATCTTTTAGCATTTATATTTAGTAATATACCTTCAACTTCTTTCATCAATGGTTCAAAAAAACTATTAAAAGATTTTTTATTAAACCATAAGAAGAATGATTTTATCATATTCTTTGCTTTATAATTCTCTTCTAGTTTAATAGTAGGATTCAATCTCTTATATGTACTATCATATTTTTTAAATAATCCATGATATTCATCCAATGCTTCTACTATTTTTGGATTTAATTCTACCATCTTCTTATATACACTATATGAATTATAATGCCACAAAAAAGTTTTGCTTTTAGAGTAATAATAAGATCTATAAACATCAAAATATGCTCCATAAATACTATTTATTATTTTTCTTTTTGATGAGCAATACTGACAAAAACTAGTTACTAATCCAACTATAATTCCACAATATAAATTGGTAGCAACGTTCATGTAATCAATTAGATTTGGATATAATAAAGAAAATAAATAAAAAACAGGTCCTAAAAAAATAAACAAACATAATGATACAACTATTATTAATCTTGATTCTTTCATAAATCACCTCTTAAAATATTTATCTTATCTTATATTATACTACAAAAAGAGACTAATTCAGCCGCTTTATTTTATTTCATTCGGTATTTCAAAATCAACGAAATACTCTTCGGGAACAGTATTATCTAATTGAATATCAAATAACAATGTTTTATAACTATCACCAGTCTTTTGATCTTTAACATGAGATTCCTTCATATTTGTAAATTTACCCGTTCCAAAATAAGTAAATGGAAGAATTATATTATCTTCAACATCCATTTTTCTAACAAATACATAAATATTTTTTGTATTCTTTAATTTAAGTCCAATACTATTATCAATAGTAACATTATTTTCAGATTCCCATTGGATTATTGAAGGACTAATGAACTTATCTTTATAATCAGTTCTTTCTTGCTTAGCTTTATCCTTCTTCAAACCAACATAAACATAAGTATCACCAGTTTCAGTATCAAAATATGTTCCTTTCAATAAAATATCCATTGTATATTTTCTATTAATTGATGTCATAGTTTGTTCTTTTGAATAGTTTGCATATAATTTATATTTTCCTTCAAAATCACCAAATTCTATTTCATATCTATTAATACCATAATTAATTAAATCTTCTAAATAATCTTTAATATTTGATATATTATCTACACTTAATTGATTATTAATTAATACTTCTTTATTTGTTAAGAATTGAATAGCATTATTTAATGTTTCATTTGTTACTCTTGAATTATATCCAACTATTTTATCTATATTAATTTCATTATGATGTAATAAATAATTTATAATCAAGAATTCATCGAGTCTTACAATTGGTAATAATTCTTCTATCGAATCAATTAATTTTATTTCTTCTTCTGTAAATATTGGTAAATTTTCTTCTCCTATCATTGTTAAAAATTCATAATAAGATCTTATTCTTTTACCACCTATTTTACTTTTAATAAATCTATTTAAATCTGGAGCTATTTCAGATTCAAGATAATCCATATGTGTAGGTATACTATCTTTATTTAAATATTTTTTAAAGTTTTCATAATCTTTCTTTAAGAATGATTTCTTATTAAAGTTTTCTTGATCTATGAACTTAACAATTTCTTTTTTAGATAATTCATCAATATGAATTTCCACACCTGGTATATTTAATGTCTTATAATCTGATTCTATCAAATTCTTCAAATAGGCTTTTTCAGTATATGTTGTTTTACCTAGAGTTCCTAGTGCTAATGCTATTTGAACAGATCTACTGTAATCATTACCTATGAAATCTAGTACCGTTAAATATTGTTTATTTTGGTATTTTCTTAATCCTCTTCCTAATTGTTGTAAGAAAATAGTTGAACTTTCTGTCGGTCTTAAAAATAATACTGTATTAATCGCTGGAATATCTACACCTTCATTTAAAATATCTACAGTACAAATAATTTCTAAATCGTTTGTTTCATCTTGTAAATCATTAAATGCTTTTATTCTTTCTCCAGTGTTGTTTTCTCCAGTTAACGCAGCAGTAGAATATCCTCTCATAGCTAATTCATTTGCCATTAAAGAACAATGAGCAATATTTGTACAAAAAGCAACGGCTTTTAGTTTTTCATTTGGTAATCTATGTTTTTCAATTTCTTTTGCAATAAAATCAATATTATCTGATTCAGCAATATTTTTAGATACTTTATTCTTGTCATCTTCTCCATAATTAATTAAATCATCTCTTATACCATAATAATGAAAAGGAACAACTAAATCATTATTTATAGCATCTCTAAGTCTTAATTCAAATGGAACATTTTGTTCAAACAACTCAAATATATCTTGATTATCCATTCTCTCTGGAGTAGCTGTTAAACCTAATAAGAATTCCGGATTAAAATAATTCAAGATTTTCTTTCCACATTCAGCTACAATATGGTGAACTTCATCATAGCAAATATAATCAAATTCGTTTTTATCAAATTCAGTTAAATGTCTTGCGAGCATATTGCTTGATGCAAATACATAATCGCAATCCAAATCTTTAGAATTACCGGTATATAAACCACATGTTTTTTCTGCGCCAAATACATTCATAAATGTTTGTTTAGCATCTTTTAAAATTGTTTCTCTATGAACAACAAATAATACTCTTTTTGCATCAAAATTTCTCGCATCAAAAGCTGCTAAATAAGTTTTACCAGATCCAGTAGCACTTATTATTAATGCTCTTTTTACTCCAGTATCTCTATATCTTGTTAATTCCTTTAGCGCTTTTCTCTGCATTGAATTAGGAACAATATTTTGAGTTAAAGGATTAATATAATCCATATCCCATTTTTCAATTGCATATTCTAATACAAAGTTATATTGTTTTATTACATCTTCACTTAATTTTAATGTTCTGTCCCATAAATACTCAAAGTTCTTTATAGCTTCATCATATGATTTAATATTATTTTTAGAAATTAATGAAATATTCCATTCAATATTTTTTAATAATGCAAATCTTGTTATATTAGATGAACCAACAATTATTTCAATTGAATCATCGTATTCAAATAAATATCCTTTAGAGTGAAATCCATTCTCACCAAAACAATTCATATCAAGATGACATTCAAAATTATCATATTTATTTTGCCATGCAAGAAATTCTTTTAAAGAAGCAATATCAGTAAAGTTTTGATATGTAGATGTGATTATTCTACCTTTAGCACCTCTTTCTAAAGCTTCTTCTATTTCTCTTTGAAATAATACTAATCCTGCTTTTTTGATAAAACTAACAGACAAAGTAAAAGAATTACATTTCTTAAAGCAATCTTTAATTCTATCTAAAAATGATAAATCAGAATAATTAGTTAAAAACAAATCCTTCATACTTCACCTTACTACTTTCTTTTTTCTTTTACAAATTCAGCTAACGGAATATCAGTAGGACATAAATCATAATTTATAAACTCATTCTTATCAACAAATAAATATTCTGAATGATCATGTAAATGAAATTCGCCAGATAAATATTTGCATTCATATAATCTTAAATCAATTGTCTTTGATGGATATTCACACACATTATTAGTTAAAAATCTAATTGCTTTTATATCTATTTCAAATTCTTCTTTTATTTCTCTTTCAATAGCATGTTCCTCTGTTTCATCATTTTCTACTTTTCCACCAGGAAATTCCCATTTACCTAATACATCTTGAGATCCAGTAGATCTTCTTGCTATTAAATATTTATTATCTTTTTCGATTAATGCTACAACAACCGTTATCATAAAAATCACCTATAAACAGTATACCAGCTTTTTCCAAATTAGAACAGATCTACAGAAGAAAAAGGAAGTAATAATTTAACTTACTCCATATCTATTTTTAAGATAATTACTTAATTTTTTATCAGTGCAATAAACATAACAACCTTTCATACCTCTAGTCATTAATGTTTTATATGTATTTTTTATTATTGAATCAGTAATTCTTTTTGCTTCTTCTATTCCTTCTTCTTTAGCTATTTTATTTATACCTTTAATAGACTGATCTGTTTTAGCTCTTTTTGTGTAATCGGTAACAATATGATCATTCTCATATCTTAAATCATCACCTATTATTACACCAACATAATCAAATTCTAAACCTTGACATGTATGAATACAACCAATTTCGTTTACGGATTCTTTATCAATAGCCCATGTGCTAGAATTACCAAGATTCCAACTCATTCCAAAATTATATTCTGGTATAGTAATATCATATACATCAGATTTATTTTTACCTTCACTAATCCAATTCCAGCAATATCCAGCAACAAGTCTTGATTTATTATTAATTCTATTTTTTTCCTCTATTGCCTTTCTTAATTCGTTTGGATCATCAAATACTTTAAAATCATATTTGCTATCTAAATCAAAATTAGCAGTTTCTCTTATTTCTAAAACATTATCAAGCCAAGCTAAATATCCATCAGATCCATCACATCTAAATTGACTCTTCAATTCCATTTTATGTATTCCAGCATTATAGTATCTTGCATATTTTTTAATTTCATCAATAGAGCCGTTATCTTTTAAAGTTACTCTTTGATTTTCGTCTATAAAAAATATAGAGAACATACTAGAATTAATTATTTCTTTAATTTGATTTTCACCTAAGTTTGAAAATAATCCGGATTTTTTATTTAATCTATGCGCCTCATCTACAATTAGAACATCGAATGAATTTGGTTCACAATCATAAAAGCTTCCTGATCCTTTAAATAGGTTATTTAATCCACTCATTTTATCAATTTTCAATTTAGCTTTAAACACTTCTCTAGGTGCACTATTTTTTGTAACATAGAAACTATTTAAACTTCTATTTAAAAACTGTTTTAATAAATTAATTGCTAGTACAGACTTACCAGTACCTGGACCTCCTTCAACAATTAATACACTTTTTTCGTTATGGAGATGTGCATTAATTCCAATTCTCAATGCTTCCTCAAATATAACTTTTTGATCATCAATTAATACAAATTCTTTATTACCTTTTAAAACAGAAGAAAAAGAATCTTGTAACATTTTTGAAGGTTTAATTTTACCATTTTCAATAATATACAAACCTTCTTTGTCATCACCTTCAGTCACAAATCTTTTAATAAAATCCCTAAGATTTTCAAAATCTTTTGAGCCAAACATTGGAGCTGCATTTATATAATCTTTGTATTGTTCACTATTAATTGGATCATTTTCTGTTAAATCATAATTATGCAAAAAAGCACATGGATGTAATCCAACATTTCTATCATACACTTCTTGATTATAACTATTAATTAAGCTTGCATAACTCCATGCTTGATAAGAAGGATGTGTAACTTCCCTCAAGGATTTTCCAGTAACAGTTGATACTATACCATCTTTACCCAAAACTGCATCAGCATGTGTCCATTGTTTCAATTCAATTATAATAATAGAATTATTTTTATTATTGTCATAACCTGACAAAAGAAAATCAATTCTATTTGAAGTATGAGGTATGTTAAATTCAATAGCAACTCCTGCATTATTTGGAATTTCGTTATCTGCTAATACTCCTCTCATCCTAAGCATTGATTCACGCCATGAATTCACCTCTGACTCACCAGTGCTTCGATGAAAAACTTCTTTAAATCTTGTTAAGATTTTATCTGTAATTAAATTAAGATCAACATCATTTATAAAACTAGATTTTACTCCTTCATATACTAACATATTTTACTCCTTATAATTTGTTATATTTTGTACTTACACCTTTAGCTTTTTCTATTGGATATTTTTTTTCAGATATTTTCATTTTATCCAAGACAATTTGTTTTGGATCAACTCCGATTTGATGGCATAATAATATACAATAATTCATTACGTCAGCAATTTCATATTTAAGTTCTTCTTTATCATAATTATTGTTCCACTGAAAACACTCTAATAATTCACCGGCTTCGATAGATATTGATTTAGCTAGATTTTCTGGTGTATTAAACTGTAACCAATCTCTATCTTCTGCAAATTTTACAATTTTTTTCTCTAATTCTTTCATAACTACCTCCATGTATAACTTATAAAACCATTATATCATACTATTTTCACATATTATCTTCTTTAATAATAACTTCTCTGGGTTTTGAACCAATTTGTGGCCCTACAACACCCCTTGCCTCGAGTAAATCAACTAGTCTTGCAGCTCTATTATATCCAAATCTAAATCTTCGTTGAATAAGGGATGCTGAAATTTTACCAGTTTCAATAGCAAATTCGACAACTTCTTTATACATTGGATCATCTTCAACATCATTATCATAATTACAATTTCTAGTTGATGTATGTTGATCTTCAAAATAATCAAATTTGTTAGGTTTATTGTTTTCCTTTTCAAATTTAATTATATTTTTAAAATCCTCGTTTTCAATAAAAGGAATTGATACATTTACATTGTGATATAATTTAGAATTATAAACATAATTAAAGTTTAAATTATTATCTATGTTTTTTACATTCATTTTCAATAATGTAGGAAATTTATTGGATGATAATACCCCATTTTTTAAATAGTTTATATAATTTGTTGCAACTATCATAAATATATTTACCGCTCTACCATGTGTAACAATATATTCAATTGAATTGTTAACAATTTCATTATTTATATTTTCATTGTATTCATCAACTACAACTATAATAGTTGGTATTTTTTCCTTAACTGTTTCATTATAAATATTAATACTTTTAACACCTTTCGACATCAAAAAATCTACTCTTTTATCAATTTCTGCACATACTTTTTGAATCACTGTTGAAAATTTTTCAGAACTAACAATAACGGGACATAGTAGATGTGAACAAAAATTATAATCAAAATATTCAATAGACTTAGAATCGTAAATAAGTAATTTCAACATCGTCGGATCATAAAATAATAAAAATGATAGTATTGAATTAACATATGAAGATTTTCCAGACATTATTTTTCCGTAAATTGAATAATATAAAACATCCTCAATATTTTCTAAAATTAATTTTCCATTATATTCTCCAATAGGAATCATAATACTAGAATTATTATTATTTATTTTTCGAATATATTTTTTTATTGTAGATTTTTTATTTTTAATTAAATCTAGTGTTGGATACTTATATTCATTACTATTAATAGTTTCATTAGTAACAACATCATCTGTCAATATATTATTATTATTTAGTTTCAAATCCTCAATGCTTTTAATAATGATGTCACTTTTTTCCATTTTTTCATTTGTGCTATCAAATGTTTCTTTTGCATTATCAAAGTACTTTAAAAATATATCAAACGTTTCATTTGATAAATACAAAACTATATTTTCTAAATCAATTATTTTATTTATAATTATACATTTTAAATTTTTATCGTAATTGATTTTTAAATTTTTGAAACTAATATAATCAACAGTTTCTTTTGAAAAAAATAATAATCCTTTAGGTAAACAATACATACAACAGCCATTTAATTTTATTTCATAAATTGATAAATTAAAATTAATATAATATGGTTTATGCTTTTTTACTGAGAATAAATAATTTTGGTTGTTTATTTCAATTTTTGATATACCTTTGAAATAAGCACAATCACTTTCAAATTTTTTTAAAACTTTATCATCATAATTTATTATAATTTTAATTTTAAAAAATAACAAAATATTTTTAATTATTAATCCAACTAAGAATAATAAACAAAAAATATTATTAAAATTACAAAAGATAATTAAACATAATAGTATTGTTGCTATTTTATTCAAAACTCTATAAATGCTTAAATATAACAATATTTTATTACTAAATTCAGTATTTTCATCTATTACAAATTTCATAATACTTTTCCTTTTTATTTCTTTTTGTACTTCCTTATAGCTTGATAGCCACCAACTGCAAGCCCAACGGTTAAAAGACCTCCGATTATTTCTCCGTTTGAAGTTTCAGTTTTTGAAGGATAACTACATGACCCATCGTCCACAGTAGCATTTTTGTTATAATTTTCTGCTGAACTATCCATACATCCTTTTATATCATATTTGCAAGAGCCATCATCTTTATCAGCATCTTTGTTATAATTCTTTGCGTTACTATCTGTACAACCCAAAATATAGTATTCACAAGAGTTATCATCTTTTGTTGCATTTTCATTATAGTTTTTAGCTTCCTTATCCATACAACCAAGAACATCATATACACACGTTCCATTATTTATTGTTGCATTCGGATTATAATTACTTGCACTTGAATCCGTACAACCATAAACATCAACCTTTTCTGGTGTACAAATACATGTTGGACTTATAGTACCATCAACACATATCTTTCTTCCATCTGAAGAGCAACCAGCTTCGCCTCCATGATGAGAACAACAACCTCTTTGAGCATAAACGCCAATAGGCATTAATAAAATAATTAATAATAAAATCTTTATATTTTTCACTTCACAAACCTCATAAATAAATTACTTATATTTTTCCATTACATCTTTTGCAAGAGGTATATCTGCAGGAGCTAAATCATAATTTAATAAATCATCTATTTTTACCCATGCATATTCTGAGTGTGCATGAAGTTTAAAGTTACCATCAATATATTCACATTCATATAATTTAAGTATTACATTACCATGTGGATAATTAAAAGTGCTTTGTGATATAAAAGCCTTTGCTTTAACTTTTACATCAAATTCTTCATAAATTTCTCTTTCTATAGCTATTTTTTCATCTTCATTTTCTTCGACTTTACCACCAGGAAATTCCCATTTACCTTTTGCATCTTTATCCGTAGATCTTTTAGCAATTAATACTTTATTATCCTTAAAGATTAAAGCCGCTACTACATTTATATCTTTACTCATAATACATTTACCTTTCACTACTTATAACCAATTACTTTTTTATTTACTTCATCAATAATTGATTTATCAATTTCACAAATGTTTTTTATATAAATCACATTTTTTCTTGGATTATATATCCCAATTCTTTTTAAATTATTTATTTCATTATTTCTACTATAAATTAAATAATAAATTAGTAATTGCAATGTATGTTTACTTTGAATATCTTTTTTTATTACTTTAAGATCCCACAATGCGTCATTAGTAATAAAATCAAAATCACCAATTTTTACAAATTCAGCATTATCAGTCATCAATACTCCACCCGATTTTATAATTGGGCCAAATCCAATCAAAAATATTTTTGTTCTATTAATCATAAAAATAATATTATTAATAGTATCTTCATTAGGATTTATATACTCTATAGGTCTATAAGCATTAATTCCCGCTCTTGTAATTGCGTCAAAACCAACTAACTTACACAATGATACAATCGACTTTTTGTCCAATCCTTTAATATTATTAATCAATTCTTTTGCAACTTTTGTTTTACCAATTAGTTTCGCTCCTGCTAATGAAATATTAAATACATTTGATTTTTCATTACCATATAAATATCTTACCATATAATCTACAGCTAACCCTATTAAACTTGAATCAATATTTTCGTTTTCACTCAAAACTACATCATCTCTTAAAGTGATTTTTTCAAAGCTAGATGGTTTTAAGAATCCACCTCGTGGTTGACTATATTTTCCAGCTCTTTGAGTAACAGTGAACATACATACAACACTACCTTTCATTAATTCTATTATACTATATTTTTACTATTAAAAAAACTAAATGTTTTTTGACATTTAGCCTTTATTTAACTTTCTTTATTAATACATGATAATGAAAAGATGAATATGTTTTATCATTTGATTCATAAAAATCTTCAATATGATTAATAAATTCTATTTTAAAATCTTTGAATAAAACTTTTATTAAATCATAATCTGCATAAAAATGTGGTGTTTTATATTCTGGACCCTCTTCCATTCTAAGTCTTGTATTTTCATCTACTAAAGGCCAAGAAGTTTGTTTAAATCCCCATGTAGATTTAGAACCAAGTGTTAAATAGCATTCTCCATTATCCTTTAAAACTCTATAAAGTTCTTTAATTATTTGTTTAACTCCTTCAGTATCTTGATGTGATATAACATTTCTACATAATATACAATCAAAACTATTATCTTCGTATGGTAAATGAATCATATCACCTTTTTTTAAGTCTGCTTTTAAATCAAGAGAATCTAACCATTCCTTAGTCCTTGTTAAACCATCTTCACTAATATCAAATCCATACGTTTTAAAGTCATTACTTGCAAATAATACAGTATGTCTTCCTAACCCACAACCTAAATCCAGAAAAGATTTAAAGCCTAGTCCTTTCTACCTATCAAGTAAATAATATGACTCAATACTTGGTATTTTCCATACACAGTTTGAATCATCCTCAACCATTTTCCAATTCCATCCTTTAGATTTAATCATTACTTCCTCCTTCAATAATTTTATTTAAATCTTTATTACTTTTAACACCATAATATAATTTAACATCCTCGATAACTTTTCCTATAAACTCATTATCATTAGTTTCTAATACTTTTTTCTTAGATAATTTTAAATCTATCTTATCATCTCCTGCTGCATATAATGTTTCTATTACATAAAATTCATCTTTTGCCTCGATAAAATATAACATAATCTTAGTAAAATCTAAATTAAAATTGCTATAACTTAGAGCAATTCTCCATACTATTTCCCTATTACCATTTTTAATTGCATAATCAATTAATTTATCTAAATTTTCTTGTCCTATATTTTTAGGATGCTCTAAAGATAAACAAGTTTTTAACTCATTTAAAATAATTTCAAAATCCATATATAATCCTTTCAAAGATAATACTCTGCATAAAAGTTCATGTATAACCTTAGTATACAATACTAATTATTATAATGCAATTAAAAACTTACGCATTTTTCAAAATATAATTTTTGCCTAACTTATGCCAAAAAATCACTATTTCTATATAAAAACTGTCAAGCAAAAAAATCTCTTTCGAGATTTTCAAATCTTTGTAATTTAGTTAAGTTATGTCCTTTTTATGTTTGAGTGGTAACTAAATATTAAATACATTTAATTACTATAGTTATCTTCAATTATGCTTTTTAACTCTTTATTACTATCAACATCACAATAAGTTTTTATATTATCAACAACTTTTTTTATAAAATCTTTGTCATTTCTTTCCAAAAATTTTTCTTTAACTAATTTTATATTAATTTTATTGCAATCGACTGCACTTATAGTTTCTGCGATGTAAAATGAATCTTTTTCTTTAATAAAATATAATACAATTTTAGTAAAATCTAAATCAAAGTCACTATAACTTAAAGCAATTCGCCATACTATTTCTTTACTACAATTTTTTATCGCATAATCAATTAATTTATCTAAATTTTCTTGGCCAATATTTCTAGGATGTTCTAAAGATAAATTATTTTTAAGTTCATTTAAAATTACTTCATAATCCATATATAATCCTTTCAAAAATAATGCTCTGTATAAAAGTTCATGTATAACCATAGTATACAATACAAATTATTATAATGCAATTAAAAACTTACGCATTTTTTGAAATATAATTTTTACCTAACTTATGCTAAAAAAACACTATTTTTTAGTGCAAACTGTCAAACAAAAAAATCTCTTTCGAGATTTTAATTAGCATCTTCTATCGTAAATATTTTCAACAACATTTTCTTCACAACACGTATTACATGGAGTAAAAGTATGTTTATAAATATGATGATTAATTATTCTAGTATTGCAAGGTTTAATATGAGGTACTTCATAGCAAATATATCTATGACACACCCTTTCCTCTGGGCACTCATAAACTGGTTCACAAGTACATCCCATCATATTTTCTACTTTACCCATATCTTCCATAGCAGGTCTTTTATCACAATTCATAATAGGTAATTCCTCCTTTTACATTATACTATTCGAAAAAATTATACATGTATGGGCTTTTTATATATATCAAAGCATAAAAAAATGATGCCTTGCACCATTATTTTGATTTTTTATCATTTTTAGGAATAACAAATTCTCTAGTATTATAATAATATTGACATCCACTTATTACACTGAATATTGTTGCTATAATTAAGCATATTTTTGCAAGTGGGAAGTGGAAAAACTCACATGGAAAATTACTAAAGAATGTTAATGTTAATCCAACCATCATAAAGGCAGTTTTAATTTTTCCCATTGAGGAAGCCGCTACTACTTTACCTTTATTTCCAGAAATCATTTTACAAGTATCAGTAATAATATCACGAGTAATAATAACAACTGGTACTACCAAAGGAATCACTCTATCATATGCAAGAATAATAAGTACACCATTTACTAAGATTTTATCAGCAATAGCATCAGCCATTTTACCAAAATCAGTAACCATATTATATTTTCTTGCTATATGTCCATCAAGTTTATCTGTAAGTGAGGCAATTAGAAATAAAGTTCCTGCAATAATATATTTTAAATTAAATGTAACTCCATGATATAAATATACTGGCCATGAAAAGCCTAAAGCATGCCATGGTATACATAACATAATAAGTATAATAAATGCTAAAACAATTCTTGAAATTGTAAG
Organism: Mycoplasma sp. CAG:472; assembly: GCA_000437315.1. Classification (GTDB taxonomy): domain Bacteria; phylum Bacillota_I; class Bacilli_A; order RF39; family UBA660; genus UBA6448. The sequence goes on along the minus strand of FR899425.1, from coordinate 32,120 downwards.
TTTATTTGGTAAATTCATTTCCTACTCCTTATAACTTATCTCACTAGCAACTCTAGTGTTAACAGTAATTTGTTTTACAGCCCAGAAAACTGCAAAAACTGCTAAAATAACAATTAATACATATACAAGTACATATAAAACATTATTTGGTTTCTTTTCATGTCTTGTATATGGTGAAAATACTTTTTCTTCATTACCTTTAGTATTTTCCTCGATTTCCTTTTCAATATCTTTTACAGGTATTTTTGATGTTGTTTCAAAAACATATTCATTAAACTCATCTACTATTTTATCAGCATCAAGTCCTAAATATTTAGCATAATTACTAATATATTTTTTTAATGCAAATATGTCTTGAAATGCACCCGTTTTACCATCTTCGATATTTTCAAGAATTACTTTTTCAAGATTAAGATCACTACTTACTTCCTCAAGGGAAAGACCAGCAGCCTCTCTAGTATCTAGAAAAAGACTTCCAATATCTTTCAAACTAAATCTCTCCTTAATTAAAAAAATAAAAAATAATATCTTAATAAGCCATGTTCTGTACCATTACTGGTGACAAACATTTATCTATGTACAAAGTACATCTAGTCTTAGGTTCGTTTTCCCTTGACCAGCTCCCCTACCAAAATTTGGGTTTCTCACTCGCGGGGTTTACCACGTTCCACTTCTTTTATTTCTAAAAGACTCGTCTCTTTGGCACTTTTATACCTAATCATTTCATTTTCAGAAATTTTCGGAGCCGTTAGCATATGCTACCTTAAGTTATTTATTCCTTAAGCACGAACATATTATCCATCACAGGATAAGTGAGCATGGACTTTCCTCAATAAAACTAAAAGTCTTACAGCGTTTGTCTAAAGATATTATTCATTTCTTCCATAAACAATTTTTTCTAAGTTACTTATTCTTTTTAGTAAATCAATGTTAGTAACTTGTTTGTTAGAACTATCTTCTTGCGTTTCAAGTTTTTCTTTTAACGCACGAATTTCTTGTTTAAGTGTATAATTATCAGATGTTAAATCATTAATTTGACCTTTAAGATTCTTAATAATATTATTATACTCAGTATAATCTCTTATGATCATATCAAGATATTTATCAACCTCTTGAGGCCTATATCCTCTTGCATCAATTTTGAAATCATGCTCTAGTATCTCCCCTGGTGTTAAATAAATCTTTTCATTATACATTTTTACACCTTCCAACATAAAAATTATAGCAAATTTCTTACTTATTTGTCAATATCCGTAAGGTTTTCATATTTTATCAAAAGTTTAGCATAATTAGTATCATCAATTAATTTACTTATAATAAAATCTATATCCATTAGTATCACCACTATTATAATATGATAAAAGAAAAATGTTATCAACAACTTCGACAAAACATGTCATTTATTTTATAAAAAAAGTATGCTATAATTAAAATGGTGAATATAAATGAATTATCCAACTGCAATTAAAAAGACCTATAAAAAACAAATTAATTATGGCAACCGTGGTATGGATTTAGAAAATTTTATTAACCAAACCAATGAGTACTACTTAGAAAAGGATATTGCTGTAATCTATAAAAAACCTACACCTATTCAAGTAGTAAAATATAATTATGATAACAAAAGAATAACTGATGCCTTTTATTTAACTCAATCTACCTTAGATTATAATGGAGTTTATAAAGGCTACTACATAGAATTTGATGCAAAAAATACAAATAAAAATTTTTTACCGCTTAATAACATAGCAGAGCATCAAATTAAACATATGAAAAATATTGTAAAACATAAAGGAATATGCTTTTTACTTATTGCAATTAATAGTGAATATTATGCTTTACCAGCAAAAATGTTATTTAATTTTATTGATAAAAACGAAAGAAAAAGTATTCCCTATGATTTTATAAAAAAAAATGGTTATAAACTTGATTATAATTATTTAAAAGGAATAGATTATATAAAAGCTGTTGATTTAATGATAAAGGAGAATGTATGAAAAAATTAAAAATTCAAAGAAAATTAAAGAATTTTAATAGTAATGTAAAAACAAAAATTAATAATGAAATAAAAAGAAAAGGAAAAAAAGGATTTATTTGGGAAATAATATTTAGCTTTTTAATATTTTGTGCAAGTGCTGTTTTAATATTTGTACTTTATATTATAATTAGTGCTCCAAACTTTGAAAAAGATAAACTATATAAAAAGGAAGCCACAGTTATTTATGATAAAAATGGAATTGAATTTGCAAGGGTTGGACAAGAAGACCGTGAACTTATTGAGTATAAAGATCTTCCTCAGGTATATATTGATGCTTTAATAGCTACTGAAGACTCAAGATTTTTCCAGCATAATGGACTTGATATTGCCAGATTTTTAAAAGCCTCAGTGGGACAACTTGTTTCCTCAAAAGCAGGTGGTGCTTCAACTATTACAATGCAACTTGTTAAAAAGACTTATACAAATGGAGCTTCCAAAGGTATAGCGGGTATTGTTCGTAAATTTACCGATATATATATGGCTGTATTTAAAATAGAAAGTTCATATACTAAAGAAGAAATACTAGAATTTTATTCAAACTCATTATGGTATGCTAACGGAAGAAGTATTAATACTACAGGTATCTATGGAATAGAACAAGCAAGTCAACATTTTTTTGGTAAAAGTGTTAGAGATTTAAACCTTGCGGAGGCATCATTAATTGTTGGTATGTATCAAAATCCAAGATTATATAATCCATACAAAAACCCTGTTGGTTGTCGAAATAGACAAAAAATAGTTTTAAAATTAATGGTTAATCATGGATACATAACTGAAGAAGAAATGAATGCTGTACTTGAAATACCAATTGAAAGTATGGTAGCGGATGATAGTGATGCTGTATCTACTAACGATTATCAAGCAATAATTGACCATGTAATTGATGAAGTGTATGAAAAAACTAAAAAAGATGCTAGACAAGTACCAATGAAAATTTATACTACATTTGATTTAAAAGTACAAGATGTTCTTGTTAAACTAGAAAAAGGCGAATTATTTAAATACTATAATGATTATGACCAAGAAGGAACTGCAATTACATCAATCGAGGATGGTTCGATAATTGCTCTTTCTGGAGGTAGAAAATATGGTGCAAGAGGATTAAATCGTGCAACCGATATTAATCGTCAACCAGGTTCTACTGCAAAACCATTATTTGATTATGCACCTTATATGGAATATCTAAATGGTTCTCCAGGAGATTATTTCTTCGATGAACCTTATGCATATTCAACAGGTCAATCAATTAATGATGCCGATAGAAAATATCAAGGTATGATTACATTAAGAAAAGGTCTTATTGGTTCAAGAAACGTAACTGCCTTACAAGCATTTCAAAAGGTAGCTGCTAAAGATCAAAGTTTAATTGAAAATTTTGTTCATAGCGTAGGAATTAATTATGGTTCTGCATTATATGAATCTGCCTCAATTGGTGGTTTCAATGGTACTAACCCACTTGAAATGAGTGCTGCTTATGCTGTATTTGGCAGAGGTGGTTATTACATTAAACCTTATTCATTTACAAAAGTTATTTTCGAAGATGGAACAACATATGAAAATAAATATACAAAAGAAAAAGTTATTAGTGAAGAAACATCATATATGATTACTAATGTTTTAGTAGACACAGTTAGAGATAGTTGGTCTGGTTCAATAAAAATAAGTGGTACTGAAGTTGCCGGTAAAACAGGTACAACAAACCTTGATACAGCAACACAAAAAGCACAAAATTTACCTGCAGATTTAATTCCAGACTCTTGGAACATTACATATAATCCAGAATATTCAATTGCTTTATGGTATGGATATGATAGACATAGAACTGATTATTATATGAATACTAATACTGGATGGACTGCAAGAAGTAGAATAATGGAAGCTCTTGCAAGAAATATTTATAGCACGAATAAAACATTTAAAAGGCCTTCGGGTGTAATAAGTGTTGAAGTTGAAAAAGAAACAGTACCTTTAATGTTAGCAAGTGAATATACTCCTGAAGATATGAGAATGACTGAACTATTTAAGGAAGGAACAGAACCAACTGAAACATCAATAAGATATCAAAAACTTGAGGCTCCTACAGGAGGAAAAGCAAGTTATAATGGTAATGAAGTAACACTTTCTTGGACAGGTATTAAAACACCAGATGCAATAAATAGTACTTATTTACAAAATTATTTTAATGATAATTATGCAGCATTTGCTACAAAATATTATGAAAAAAGAATTGAATATAATAATAGTTATATTGGTAAACAAGGTTATGAAGTTTATATGCAAAATGAAGATGGTTCATTAAAGGAATTAACTTTTACTGAAAATGCAAGTTATAAACAAACTATCGAAGGTGGAAAATCATATAAATTTATTATCAAATCAAGTTATTCAATCTTTAAGGCAAACCAATCAGATGGGTTAATTATTAATGTTAATACAAAAACTGATACAACGATCGATGATATAATTAATCAAGATAAAGATAAAGATAAGGATGAGGATAAAGATACTGGATTAAACTAAAAACAAGGATTAAATTTTCCTTGTTTTTTTATATTTGCATTCCATTTTACAGTTTTGACATAATGGATTTTTTGCTTTACAATAATATCTACCAAATAAAAGTAATTGATGATTAATTTTATTATATTCACTTTTATCAAATATTTTAGATAACTTTTTTTCTATTTTTAAAACATCATCATTTTTATTAGCTAGTCCTAGTCTTTTTGAAACTCTTTCTACGTGTGTATCTACCGCCATTGTAGGAATATCAAATAGTTCTGATAAAACCACATTCGTAGTCTTTCTACCTACACCAGGCATTAGTTCTAACTCTTTTCTATTATTTGGAACTATTCCATTATATTTTGTTAATAAAATGTTACTAATTTCTTTAATATATAATGCCTTCTTATGATAAGAACCTAAAGGTTTAATAATATCTTCGATTATTTTAACATCTAAAGAAGCTATTTCATTTAAATTATATTTATATAACTCTTTAGTTACTTCATTAACTCTTTTATCTGTTGTTTGAGCAGAAAGCATCACAGATATTAAAAGTTCATAATCTTTATTATAATCTAGTTCACACTTAGGATTAGGTATATAATAATCTAAATTATCTCTTAAATTAGTTATCATCATCTAACCAATTATATTCAAAAACACTTGTTTCAAAGTTTTTTACTTCCTTATTCATTTTATTTTCATTAATTTCTTTTTCTAACTCTTCCTTACCCTTATATCCTTTTTTATTCCACTCAAATAATATTTTATCTATATATCTAAGTGAAGGTGCATCATTTTTAATTGCTTCATCTAAGGCTTCGAGAATAAGCGATTCACTAAAACCTTTTGAAAGCCAAGCATTTATTATTTCATAGTCCATACCTGATAAACCTTTACCAAACTTTTCTTGAAATTTAAAGAAAATACTATTTTCATTCTTTTCCTCTTTTTCTAAATCAATAGTTTCTTTTAAGTTATTATAAAAATTTTCTAATGATACTTTATCAATAACTTTTCCACCTTCATTTTTAATTTGATTTAATTTAATTAATTTTTTTGTAAGTAAACTATTAAAGGCTATTAAAGTATCATTTTCAGATAAACAAGTTGCTTTAGATATTTTTTTTATATCAAAAGTTAAATCATAATCATTATCAAAGTACATTAAAACTATAAACTCTTTTAAAGTTAAATTATATTTTAATGCCTCCTTTAGAAAAAGGGTTTCAATTATAAATTTTTTGTTGTCTTTATTCATTTTTGTACCTACCTAATATATATTTTTTAATTTCATTTTTTTTATTTTTTAAATTCTTTTTTAAAATTTCAATTTTAACATCATTTATTATTTCACTAACCTTTTTTGAGGGTTCAAGATTTAAAAGCATCATTACTTCTTTACCAGTTATATCAATATCTTTCATACTTTTTATAGGAAGATTTTTATATATTTTGTTGATAGTTTGTTTGTTTATATGTAAAACATCCCCGGCTACATAAGAAAGATATAATCCATAATTAAATAATGTAAAGTTATTAATTCTATTTTGATTTATTATTTCCTTTATCTTAGCAATATTATCTTTTTCCTCTTTAGTATATTCAATTTGTTTTACCTCTATTTGAGAAAGCATACCTAAAATATCCACAGTAAAAGTTATATCTTCATTATATTTAAGTCCTAAAACTTCACTTATTTTTGTTTCATCTAAAAGATTTAAACCTTTTTTAAACTTTTTATTTGATAATATTTTAATTAATTCATCTTTAACTCTTTTAGGGCTTAAAGTACTAACCTTTTCATAATTATTTTTAATTGCATTATAAGTGTTTTCTTCGATATCAAAATCTAATATACTTGCAAATCTTATTGCCCTAAGCATTCTAAGGGGATCTTCCGTAAATTTATCATTAGCATTACCAAGCGATCTTATAATACCTTTCTTAAGGTCTTCCTTACCATTTAATAAATCTAATATTTTATCATTTTTATCTAAACATATTGAATTTATAGTAAAATCTCTTCGATTAATATCCTCGAGTAAATTACTAACATATTCTATTTCAATAGGCTTTCTATTATCATATTTTTTTTCTTTTCTATATGTTGTTATATCAATGTTGTATTTTTTAATTTTCATATTAAGTCCACCATAATTATTAAGATTTTGTTTCACATTAAATAAATGAATTAAATCTTTAGGTTTAGCATTTGTACATATATCAACATCATAAGAGTTTTTTTTAAGTAGATAATCACGAACAAAACCACCTACTATATAGGCTTCATATCCTTCACTTTCAATTTTTTTTAGAATATTTTTTATAATTTTATCCATAATCTCTCCGTAAATATTATAACATAATTTTATATAAAATAAGTAAATATTTAATCAAAATAAAACTCGAACTAAAAAGTTCGAGTAAAGTATTTAATTGGTGCTTGTAATCGGGGTCGAACCGATACTTTCTTTTGGAAAAATAGATTTTGAGTCTATCGCGTCTACCAATTCCGCCATACAAGCAACAAACAAATACATTATATCATTTAATTATTGTTTTTTCAAATAATCTAAAACAATTTCTTTATCATCTAGGTGATGTTTTTCATGTCCTATAATTTGATAATCTTCATGTCCTTTACCAAGAATTAATAAAGTATCATTTTTATTAAGCATTTCTAATCCTTTATTAATAGCCTCTTTTCTATCAAAGATTATTTCATAATTTGTTTTATGAACACCACTTATTATATTATCCATAATTATTTTAGGATCTTCAGTACGAGGATTATCATTAGTAAATATTACATAATCACTTTTTTGGGTAGCAACATTTCCCATAATTGGTCTTTTCTTAGGATCTCTATCTCCACCGCAACCTACAATAGTAATTATTTTACCTTTTTTATTTTCTAAAAAAGAATTAATTATTTTTTCAACAGCATCTGGTGTATGGGCATAGTCAATAACTGCCTCAGCATCACGTACTTTAATTTGTTCACATCTTCCCTTCGGAGGAAAAACATCTTTAGTTATATCAAATATTTTTTGAATATCTATTCCATAAGTATTAATTATGGCTAGTGCTGTCATATAGTTATAAACATTAAATTTACCCCTTAAATTAGTTGTAACACTTAAATTTTTTTCATGATATTTAAAATTAATTATTGTACCACTATCAGTACTTTCATAACTTATTACTTCATAATCAGATTTAGTAAATCCAATTGTTTTATAATTTTTCTTTTCAAAATACTTACCATATTCATCATCATTATTAACAATAATTGTACCAGTGTCCTTTAGGTAATCTAAAATTAAAAGTTTTGCTTTTAAATAATTTTCCATAGTTTTATGATAATCTAAATGATCCTCGGTAAGATTTGTAAATGCCTCAATAGTAAAAGATAAACCTTCGACTCTTTTAAAAGATAAAGCATGTGATGAAACCTCCATTACAACAGCTTTACAGCCCTTTTCAAGAGCAGTAGTTAGCATTGAATAAATCTCAGTTATCTCAGGAGTTGTATTAGGTAGTTCATAAACTTCATTCTCTACATAAAAACCAATTGTGCCAATATAAGCAGTTTTAATTCCAAGTTTATTAAGCATTTGATAAGTTAAAAAACAAGTAGTTGTTTTACCATTTGTACCAGTTACACCAATAATATCAAGTTTATTAACAATATCCTTATAATTATCAACAATATATTTTTGTAAATACTCTTTTGTATCAGGAACAACAATTGTTTCAACGTTATAGCTTCCATGTTCACAGACTATTTTTGATGCACCATTTTCAATTGCTTTTTCAATATAATCGTGTCCATCAACAGTATTTCCCTTTATAGCAATAAAAGTATCACCTTTTTTAACTTTTCTTGAATCAGTTTTAATATTTATCATAATTAATCCTTTCTATATTTCATTAAAATATATGTCGTACCACACTAAAAATGTGTATATTGTCCAAACCTTTTTATATGAATCTCTTTTACCATTTTTATGTTCTTCGAGAAGTTTATTAATTTTTTTTGTATCAAAAAATAATTTTGCACTTTCACCATTAAATTTTTCTTTAATTATATTATATAACTTATCAGTTTTAATCCATTCTCTCAAAGGAACAGGAAACCCAAGCTTTTTCTTTTTATATGCTTCATTAGGTATTACCTTCGAAGCGGCCTTTCTAAGAGCAACCTTTGTAGTTTCTTTATTTATTTTTGCATAAGTAGGTAAAGATTTTGCGACTTCATAAACTTTATTATCTAGAAATGGAGTTCTTGCCTCAAGGCCAAACATCATTGTATTTCTATCTACTGCATGTAAAAAATCATTTACTAACCAATAATAATAATCAATCATTTGTCTTTGAATTAATGTAGAATTATCTTTATATCTATCATAAACATTCTTTACAATATCTTTTGTATTTATTTGATTTGGAATTTTAACAATACTTTGTGCTTCTTTATCACGAAATACTCTTCCTAAACCAATGTTATAATTTTCTAACTTTTGTCCTCTTCGATAAAGAAAATTAAAACCTCTTATATCTGGAAAAATACTTACAATATTTGAGACAATATGTCTTAAAAAATAAGGTAATTTCATATATCCTTGCATAGTAAGTTCCTCTTGGTAAGAGTTATAACCTGCAAAAAATTCATCTGCTCCTTCACCAGAAAGAACAACTTTTACCTCTTTCGAAGCAATTTCTGACACAAAATATAAAGCAATTGCTGATGGGTCCGCTAAAGGTTCATCCATATAATACATAATTTTAGGAAAAGATTCTATATATTCATCCATAGTAATTTTCTTTGAATAATTTTCAATACCTAACTTATCAGATAAATCTTTTGCATAACTAATTTCATCAAAGTTTGGATTATCATATCCAACAGTAAACGTTTTATCTGGTTTTGCAAGTGAAACTATATACGAAGAATCTATTCCACTTGATAAAAATGAACCTACTTCAACATCACTTATTTGATGATATTCAACTGAATTTTTCATTGCTTTATCAATATTATCAACAATTTTATCCATATCATCATTTTTTTCTTTAAATTCTAGTGTAAAGTAACTTTTTGTTTTAATCTTACCATCTTTATAAATTAAATAGGTTCCTGGGTCAAGTCTATATACCCCTTTGAAAAAGGTTTCTGATGTTGGAACGGAGTTAAAACATAAATATGCAGATAATATATCAGTATTTAGTTTTTTTTCAAAATCTGGATTTGCTAAAAATGCTTTTGGTTCTGAGGCAAACATAAATGTATCATTAAATTTTGCATAATAAAGTGGTTTAATACCAAAACCATCTCTTGCCATAAATAGTTCATTTTTATTTTTATCCCATATTGCAAAAGAAAACATACCTCTTAAATGATTTGGAAGTTTTTCACCCCACTGTTCATAACCATGAAGTATTACTTCAGTATCAGTTTTTGTTTTAAAAACATGTTTCTTTTTTAATAAAGCTTCTTTTAATTCCTTAAAATTATAAACTTCTCCATTATAAATGATAACCTTACTTTTATCTTCATTATATATTGGTTGTGCACCAGTATTTAAATCAATTATTGCAAGTCTACGATGAGCAAGTGCACAATTATCATCAATATAAAAACCTTCACCATCTGGACCACGATGCTCAATTTTTTTTGACATATCTTTAATTATTTTCTCTTTGTTTTCTTTATTATTTACAAATCCTACGATTCCACACATACTATCACCTTCTTGTTAGTTTTCTTTATATGTACTTTTATATAAATCTACTTCTTCATTTGAATTTTCTTTATTAAATTTAATTTCAGGTAAATCACTTAATGATGCAAGTCCAAAATAATCTAAAAATTCTCTTGTTGTTTTATATAAATTTGGATGTCCCGGTAAATCAGACTTTCCACATACTTTAATTAAGTCTTTTGCCATTAATTTTTTTATCATAAAAGATGAAGAAATACCTCTTAAATTGTCTACACCAGTTCTAGTAATTGGTTCATTATATGCAATAATTGCAAGTGTTTCAAGTGCTGCTTGAGATAATGTTTCAGCTCCTGAAGTATCCTTAACTAGTTTTTGATAATACTCAATATGCTCTTTTTTAGTCGTTAATTTAAAAGAGTTAGATAAATAACTTATTCGAATACCTCTTTCAGCTTTTTCATATTCTTTCTGTAAATCATTTAAAAGTTTTCTAGCTTCTTTTTCATCAATTTCTAAAACTTCACAAATTTTTTCTAAAGTAATACCTTCATCTCCGACTACAAATAGTATTCCCTCTAAAACTGCTAATTTATTCATTATATACCTCAACATATATTTTACTAAAATTTTTGTTTTGTGACAAGGTTATCAAATTATCTTTACTCATTTCTAAAATACTTAAAAAAGTAACAACAATTTCCTCTTTAGTACATTCATTAAAAAGCCTAGTAAACTCAACCTTTTTTTCTCTACTCAAAATTTCTTTTATATAATTAATTTTATCTTTAACACTAATTTCTTTTCTAGCAATTTTTGTATTTCTTGGTTTTTTATACTCTAATCTTTCAGATATTTCAAGCATTGCATTAACAAGATCCTCTAAAGAAACATCATCACTTAAATAAGTTTCATTATTAGCATATTCCTTTAAACTTTCTGGTACTTTTGTAAAATAATCTTGTCTATTTTTTTCAAGTTCACGAAAATCATTAGTAATAGTTTGATATTTTTCATATTCAATTAATCTATTACGTAAATCTTCTTCACTATTAATTTCATAATTATCATCGTCTTCTTCTTCATCAAAACCTAATATAATTTTACTTTTTAAATGTATTAGTTCTGATGCCATAACTAAATACTCACTTTTATTATCTAAATCATTTTTATCAAGTGAGTTTATAAAGTTGATGTATTCATCTATTATTATCTTTAAATCTATTTCATATATGTCAAGTTCATGTTTTTTAACCATATGAAGCATTAAATCTAAAGGTCCTGTAAAATCTTTAATATTAAAATTCATTTTTCTCCTTACTAACTACAAGTAAAGAATTCAGCGGTCATTTCATAATTAATTTTAATTGGACTTACTCCCTTACTATAGTAATAAATATTATCTATTTTTGTATCACCTGCATTATAATCCATAGTTAATCTATATCTAAATCCATTGGTTATTTCAGTTACTGTTGCAGTAACACCTGACTGACCTTCAAAAGATGCTGCTAAAGTAGTGTATTCATTAAATAAGTTTGTATAATTTACATTATCATTAGTAACTATTATAGTATCTTCATATTTAAATAACTTATCATTTTCAAAAAAATATATAATTGATTCGCCATTATTATTTTTACAAGTCATCGCAGATTTATTTTCACTATCAACATCAAGGCTAATTAAATCATAATCACTTTCCTCGAGTTTAGCAATATTATACTTTGTTGGAGTAACACTTAACTGATATGAAAAGTTTTTATTAGATTTATTAGTAATAATACCATTAATTTTAATTACAGAAATTTGAGTATTACTATCATCATATAATCTAATAAAATATGAATCATTTGTTAAATTAAGTTCTTTATCTGCATTATTGTTAACTAAAAAACTTAGTGTTCCAGCATCAAAACTAATATTAGTAAATGTAGTTTCATTTAACTTTACTTCATTATTTGTAAATGCATAAATAGTATTTTTACTATTTTCGGTAACATTTGTTGTGGTGTTAGCCCCATTTTCAGTACCATTTGTAGTGTTATTATTTACTACATAATTATTCGTAAAGGCTTTATTATATAAATAATCACGATATGCTTTTTGAATATCAGGTAAGAAATAAATTACCACAATAAAAATAATAAATAAAAAAAGTGTTCCAATCCAACCATATTTTTTTGTATCAGTTCTTCCTATTGTAACTGATTGTAAAGGATTTGTATCTATATTAACTTTTCTTCTTCTAGCCAAGTTATTCCCTCCTACTCTTCATAGTAATTATACTATATTTGCAAATATAAAACAAGAAAAGTATTGCACTTTAATTTAATTATTGTTATAATATATCTAGTTTTGTTGAAGCAAAGCGTTTTGGCGGGGTATATCAACTGGCTAGATAGTTCGGTTCATACCCGAAATGTTGGGGGTTCGAGTCCCTCCCCCGCTACCAAATAAATTTATGTCGAACATTAATGTTTGACTTTAATAAATAACTAATTCTAGTAAGGGTTAGTTTTTTTATACTATCAAAACTGTTTAAAAATCAATTAAGAAAATATTGCATATTGCCAATAAATAGTGTATATTACTTATTGAGATGTGCCTAGGAAACTTTAGAAGCCCTAGGCCTTTTTCATTTAACTCATTATAAAAGTAATGATAAACATGATGAAAAATGAATACTAATATAAGATTAATTGTTTATGAAATATTTTTGAAGTTTCAAACATACAACGTATTTGTACGGAATAAATATTTAATAGATAGAAATATCTATTTTTTTTTAATTAAAAAAAAGTGTTCAATCAAGAACACTTTTTTAGAGGTGATTATTTATAATAAATAATCCAATATAATTTTAACATGTTTTTCTATAAACCTCAACGAACAAGTGAGTATAATTTTACTTAATTAATGAGAAAATAATATTAGAAAGACTGGTGAGCATATTGCATAATAAAAATGATGAAAATTATATTTATTATTTAGTTGCTCACAACCTAAAATCTATTAGAAAGAAAAAAGGATTTACTCAAGCTAAATTTGCCGAACTTTGTAATTATAGTGAAGGATTTATAATGAATATTGAAAGTAATAAATATTTACAAACATTTAGTTTAGGAACACTTTGGAAGTTTGCCCAAGTTTTAGATATTGATATACGAGAGTTATTTATACCAATTGATGATAATAAATAACTTTTTTTCATTTGTAGACAAAACATAAAATATATGATATAATCTATTTGTTTTTGAAAAACTTTTAAAAATAAGAAAGAAGGATTTTATATGAAAAATGAAATAGAGGAAACATCTATAGTTGCTTTAGGTGGCCTTGGAGAAGTTGGAAAAAACATGTATGTTATAACTCATAAAGATGAAATAATTATAATAGATTGTGGCGTTCTTTTCCCTGAGGATGACTTACTTGGAATAGATTATGTTATACAAGATTATACATATCTTAAACAAAATAAAAGCAAAATTAAAGCATTAATAATAACACATGGTCATGAAGATCATATTGGAGGAATTCCATTTTTACTTCAAAGTGTAAATATTCCAGTTATTTATGCTCCAAAAATTGCTACAGATTTAATTAATAAAAAACTTGAGGAAAGAAATATTAATTACAAAAATATTGAACTAATAAATAAAGATTTAGTTTTAGAGTATAAATATTTTAAAATTGAATTTGTTAATACTACTCACTCAATACCAGATAGTTTTGCAATATGTATTCATACACCAAATGGAACGATTTTTGAAACTGGAGATTTTAAATTTGATTTAACCCCAATTGGACCAATGGCAGATATTCATAAAATGGCTAAAATTGGTGCTGAAGGTGTAACACTACTTTTAAGTGATTCAACTAATGCTCTATCCGAAGGTTATTCAAAAAGTGAATCATCAGTTGATGGAACTTTAAATGATATTATATCAAGACATCACGGAAGAGTTATAATTGCAACATTTGCCTCAAATATATTTAGAATTAAACATATAGTTGAAACTTGTAAACAATACGGAAGAAAAATAATTGTCTTTGGAAGAAGTATGGAAAATGCAATCGAACTTGCTAGTAATAATGGTCTTATCGAAGATAAAAGTATATTTATAGATGCATATCAAGCAAAAAGTTTAAAAAGAAATGAAGTATGTATATTATGTACTGGTACTCAAGGAGAACCTCTTGCAGCACTATCAAGAATAGCTAATGGTGTTCATAAACAAATATCATTATTAAATGATGATTTAGTAATATTTTCATCAAGTGCTATACCAGGTAATGCAAATAGTATAAATAAAATTATTAATAAACTTTATTTAAAAGGTGTAAGAGTATTTACTAATACTGAATTTAGTGATATACATACATCTGGTCATGCTAAAGAAGAAGAACTTAAATGGATGCTTAGAATTATTAAACCAGCTTATTTTATGCCAATGCATGGTGAATACAGAATGCTTAAAAAACATGCTGAAATTGCTAAAATGTGTGATGTTGAAAATTCTTTAATTTGTGAAAATGGTAATGTTGTAAAAATGCTTAATGGAAAAGTGTATAAAGATGGTAATGTTATATCTGGCGATGTTTATGTTGATGGATCAAGAGTTGGTGATGTAGGATCTGTAGTTATAAAGGATAGAAAACTTATGAGTCATGACGGTATTTTAATTACTATTTTAAATATTAATACTTTAACAAGAAAATTATTAATAAAACCAAATGTTACTGCACGTGGATTTGTTACAATAAATGAAAATATTGAATTAATTAATAAAATAGAAAATAAAATTTCTGATATTACAAATAATTACCTAGCAAAATCAATTTATAGTTATACTGATTTAAAAAATCAAATCATTTTAGAGGTTCTTCCGTATATTAATGAACTTACAGGAAGAAGACCAATTATATTACCTGTAATTATGGAAGTTAATCAATCTATATATTAAAAAAACTGCAATAATCATATTGCAGTTTTTTTATAGGTATTTTTCCAATTGTTCATTTTGACTATAGAATCTATCAAAAGTTAAATACTTTGCTCCATCTTTTATTAGCACCTGAGGTTTTTGAGTTTGATAATCCTTAAAAACTGTTTCACAATTTAAAGTAAAATATTTTGGACTAAATATCATACAAAGTTTATCACTTGCCCAATGTTTTTCCAATATATTTTTATCAGTTTCTGAAAATGAACTAGGATATTGTCCATGAGAATGATAACAACCAATAACCTCAATATTTTTTGATTTAGCATAATTCATTGCTCTAGCTTCATATAAAATTGAAAAATTAAACTCATTTTCTTTTCCAATTATATTTTTTTCATAATATATTTGAGTTACATAAAAATATTTTAGTGAATCTTTTTCTACAACTTGTCCTAAAAGATAACCACCACATTCGTGAAATTCATCCATAAATGCGTGATTTATAATAGCATCAGATACATTTAAATTCATAATAACAATTGATTTTTGTGTTTCCATAATATCCTTTCAAAAAGAAGAAGTAATTATTTTGCTTCTTCTTGTGCTCTTGTTTCTCTGATAACAGTAATTTTAATTGTACCAGGATATTGCATTTCTTTTTCAATTTTATCTTTCATATCTCTAGCAATTTTAAAACTTGTTAAATCATCAACTTCATTAGGTTTAACCATAACTCTAACTTCTCTTCCGGCTTGCATTGCATATGTTTTTTCAACGCCTTCGAAAGAGTTTCCAATACTTTCTAATTGTTCAAGTCTTTTTATATAATTTTCAACTGAATCATTTCTTGCACCAGGTCTTGCAGCACTTAAAGTGTCCGCTACTGCGACAAGGTTGGCAATTACAGTTTTTGCTTCTTTTGCACCATGATGAGAAACTATTGCATCAAGTACTGTTTCATTTTCATGATATTTTTTAGCAATATCATATCCAATATCAACATGAGAACCCTCAACTTCAAAATCTATTGCTTTACCAATATCATGTAAAAGTCCCGCTCTTTTAGCAAGTGAAATATTTTCACCAAGTTCTGATGCCATAAGTCCACATAGATTAGCAACCTCGATTGAATGCTTTAATGCATTTTGCCCATAACTAGTACGATAATTTAATTTACCAATTAAATGTAATAGTTCTGGATCCATCTTAGTAAGACCAAGTTCATTCATTGTCTTATTACCAAGTTCAGTTATTTTACTATCAATGTCCCTTACAGTTTTATCATACACTTCCTCGATTCTTGCAGGATGTATACGTCCATCTTTAATAAGTGTCTCAATAGTAATTTTAGCTATTTCTCTACGAAGTGGATCAAATGATGATATAACAATAGCTTCAGGAGTATCATCAATTATTAAATCAACTCCAGTAATTGATTCAATTGTACGAATATTTCTTCCTTCACGGCCAATTAAACGACCTTTCATTTCATCATTAGGAAGTTCAATTGTACTAACTGTCTGAAGACCTACAACATCATCAGCATATCTTTCCATTGAACCAACAATTAATTGTTTTGCTTTTTCATTTGCCTCAAGTTTTGCTTTTGCAGTTTCTTCGGAAATATACTCTGCTATTTCCTTACTCATATCAGCCTCAACTCTAGACATAATTTGCTTTCTAGCATTATCTTTACTTAAGCCAGATATTTTTTCTAATTTTTCAATTTCCTCTTTTAAAAGAGTATCCATTTTATCCTCTTTTTCTTGGATAGTTTGATTTCTTAAATTTAGAGAGTTTTCTTTTGCATCTAAAGACGAATCTCTTTTCTGAAGCATTTCTTCTCTCTTATCAAGATTATTTTCTCTACTAATTAAACGATTTTCAGTTTCTTTAAGTTCTGCTTTTTTTTCTTTTATTTCAGCATCCGTTTGTTGTTTTAATTTAAAACTTTCTTCTTTAAGTTCTAAAAGAGCATCTCTTTTTTGTTTGTCTGCTTCTTTTTTAGCTTCATCAATTAGTTTAATAGCTTTATTAGTGCGTTTTTTATTTATAATATAATAAATTACAAATACTATTGCACCACCAATTATTAATCCAATAACTAGAGTTAAAATGGAAGTTGTAGTTAATTCCATTTTAATCCTCACTTTCCTTTTATATAGAATTTTTTTAATTCCTACAATTTAATTATATATTTTTTTTCAAACTTAATCAATAGAAAAATAATATAGGTTTACAAAATTACCTATATTACATATAAAAATATTGAAAAAAAGAATAATATACTTGCGGCTAAAACAAAGAAATGAAATATTGAATGCATATATTTTTTCTTTTTACCTACTGCATAAAATATTGCACCAATAGTATAAATAATTCCACCACTGAGCATCAAATAAATACCTGCTATATCAATGCTATTTAATAGTGTTTTAAAAGTAAATATAATCATCCATCCCATTACTAAATAAAGAAACATTGAAAATTTTTTATACTTATTTAAATTAATTGAATTTAAAGTTATACCAAGTATTGCACATCCCCATATAACTCCAAAAACTGTCCATCCTAAAGCCTTAGGAAGTGATACTAATGCATATGGTGTATAAGTTCCCGCGATAAGTAAAAAAATTGAATCATGATCTAATATTCTAAAAACTCTTTTAGCATTATTAGGTTTAAATGAATGATATAATGTAGACATTGTATATAAAATAATAGAGCAACTTCCATAAATAACTGAACTTATTACAGCATAAACATTATGATGAATTGCACTAAAAACAGTACATAAAACAAGAGCCGCAATTGAAAGAAGACCTCCAACACCATGACTTATCGCAGATAATAATTCCTCACATAAATTATATTTTGGTATTTCAATCTTATCTTTTAATTTCATATATAAATCATATCATAAACATAACAATATTTAAAGAGCACATATTTTAAAATATGTGTTATAATAATCTTCATAAAGGAGAAAGAATATGCAAGATAATTTTATGAAATATATAGAATATTTATATGTAACAGGCCAACTTGATGAAATGGATAATGAACAGATTTCAGAAATTGCCAATGAACTTTTTAATGATGATGAGTCATTAGATAATGATGATAATAGTTTAAAAAGATAAAAAACAATGCTACTTAAGCATTGTTTTCATTTGATGTTAAATTAATATTTCCAACTCCACCTTCAATAGTTAAACTAACAAGTCCTTTACCATTTTCATAATTTGAATTTATTTCCTCGCCATTAACTTTAATATTACCTAATCCTTTATTAATTTTAACTTTATAATCATTTAAACTATTAAATAAGTTAATATTAAATTCTCCTACTCCAGTAGTAATTTTATTACTACCTTTGAATAAAGCAGAAATATTTGTTTTACCAGCTCCCATAGTTAAATTTAAATTATAGATATTTCCATATTCAATATCAAGACTACCTGCTCCACCTAAAACTTTAGTTTCATCTAAAACAGTAAGTCTTTTAAAATCAATTTTACCTGCTCCTTGTTTTAAATTAAGTTTTTTAGTTACAAGATTTTCAGCTTCAATTTTACCAGCGCCTGTAGTAAATTCTATTTCACTAAATTCTTTATCGCTAGGAAGATAAATAATTAAATTACTATCTTTTGTTTCAAAAGAAACATTAATTTTTTCTTCATTGATTTTAATTACACCATTTTTATTTTCTAATTTTACATTTTTATTATTTGTTTCTATTTTAAAGTTTTCAGCATCTTTAATAATTAAATTTGTATAAGATAAAGTTACACTTAACTTAGAAATATTATCATTTCCATCATAAATAACTTTATTTTCCTTTAAAAGAGCACCAGTACTAAAAAACTTTTTAAATACATTATATTTACCTGTATAAAGTCCATATATAACAAATATTATTAATGCAAGAATAATTAATCTAAATAATCTTTTTATCATTTAACATCTACTCCACCAAAGATGCATACAGAATTTAAATATATAGTAATTTCTTTTTTACTAGATTGTTTTCCTCTTTTTACTTCAACACCTCCGAAAAATGGAGTCGAAGATACTTTAACTTTTACATCATCAGGAACATATATATCTATTCCACCAAAAACCGATAAAGTATTTATAACAATATCTTTTTCAATTTTGGCATCTCTTAAATCAAGTTTTATTCCTCCGAAAAGTGATTTTAAATCTAAATTCTCTACTTTTTCATCCTCAAATTTTAAATCTTGAGAACCAAATACTGCAATATAATTATTGCTCTCTTTATTATTTGCATTAATCTTTTTAATTTCTTTGCCATTAATACTTAATACATCCTTAAATACTAATAAAAGTCCAATTGAAATTAATATAACTGGTAATAATAATTTAATTAAAAGCTCATATTCAATTAAATCTCTTTCCGCTAAAAAAAGCCAAACACCAATAATTAAAAATATTAAACTTGAGGTTTTTTCTTTATCATTTATAAGTCCTACTAAAGAAGGAATTATTATAAATAAAGTCCACCAACCAGAGAAAAATAAATTAATATTAGTAATTCCAAAAGCATTTAAGCCAAGTATTAAACCAATAAAAATTAATAAAAATCCAATAATATATTTTGTATAATCTTTCATATCTAACCTACTTTCTATAAAAATTATAACACTTAATAAAGTCTATGTAAAACTATTTTAAATAATAATGTCTAATTGTATTTAAGTTTTCAACATTATTTGTCAACTACATTTTAAAGACTCTTTATAAAATCATAGATATATGGGTATATAATTTTATATCCTTCATAATTCAAATGAAGATTATCTGGCAAATATGTTTTTGTATTAACTTTTAAGATATTTGAATATTCTTCATTAAATAAATCTAAATATTTTATATTCCATTTATCAAGAATTTTCTTTGTCATCATAATATATTTATTATAATCATCATAACTCCATTTCTGACCTCTTTCTGTATAATTTGGAGTATAATAAGTTATAATATATCCAATTTTTGCATCTTTAAAATATTTTTTGGCGTTATATATATATGATTCAAATCCTCCGGCAAAAGTATTTACATCAAAATCATCTTCACTCTTACTATTTGATATTTCTCCTAAAGGTGTGTTATATAAAACATCATTAATACCACCTTGCATAATTACATAATCATATTTTTCATTTGCATGAGAAATAATTGTATCTGTAAGCCACTTATTTTTATCATCATAGGTTGATATTCTATAATCACTTATTCCAGCATTCATAACGATGTTAAAATCATAATTATCCTTTATAAATTCTGCCCAAGAATAACCTTTAGTTAGAAAACCATAAGTTATAGAATCACCGAAAAATATAATATTTTTATTTTTAGTAACCACAGTATAAATAATTTTATAAGAAACTTCTTTATTATCGAGTTTACAATTTATAGTATCATTATTTTTTTGACAAACGACTTTTTCATTATTCGAAGATACAATGTTATCTAAATAATTATAATTTTCATTTTCTAAGATATGTACTTCTTTAGATTTAACATTTATAAAAGTTTCTTTTTCTTTTACATTATTACAACCACATGCAACTACACATAACATTATTAAAATAAATTTTTTCATAAATTACCTACCTTAACTTTAATATTGACATATCATCATATAAATTGTTTAAATTATATAATATTAATACATTATCAATATTTTTACTCTTTACAAAATCACTTACACTTTTATTATAATACCTTAAATCAATTACATAAATATTTTTATAATGTGATGTTAAAAAAGGAATAAATGAATTTGCATAACTATTTTTTATAACAAGAATTGAGTTTTCATTTTCAAAATTTTCAATTTCTATTAAAGCATGATTATTATCTAAAAATATTGAATACTTATCTTTTTTATCTAAATAATCATAATTATATAAACTATTAGTTATTTTATTTTCATTAACATAATTTATAGTTAAATTTTCATTTTTTAAAAATAAATATATATCATCACTTTTATCATAACTAAGCACTTTTGTTTGACTTGTTCCTTTAAAAGAGTTACTTACTTTAACAATATTATAATAGCTTTCGTCATTTGGAATAATGTTTTTACTTTCCATATATTTTTTATATGCATAATATGCACCGAAACTAGTCCAGTGATGATCAGTTTTATAATACATATTTGTTTTTTTATTATGATTTTTTAAAGTATCTATTACATTTATATTATTTGAATATTTTAAATTACTATATAAATAATTTATATCATTTTCTTCATTTGTGTTAATACTTCTTTTTAGTTTATCACTATTAATATAAATAGAATCAGGTACTATCATAACATCTGTTTGAATATTTTTAGCAAAATCATTTATTGTTTCTATTATTAAACTACTTTTTTTGATTTCAACTTTTTCTGGCAATAAATAATAATCATTTGCAACATAAACTCCATTTACAAGGGTTTTACCACATAATAATTCAATTTTATTTTTTAGTTTTAAAAGTTCATTTCTAAATGGTGCATTATCAAGTAAATAACTCTCTACATTGTTTAAACTAAATTTTGTTAAATATCTATTTTCAAATTCTGAATAGCTTTCCTTTTTTTTAAATATAAACATAACTGAATAAATAAAAATCATAATACTTATTATTAAAAATATAATTTTGTTTCTTTTTTTCATAAACTACCCCTTAAAAACTATTATATAAAAATGGTTTAAATGAACCAGATAAAATAAATGAAACTGTAATTATAAATAAGCAAACATAAATAATTATTATTACTATATTTATAAATTTGTTATTAGAAATTTTATTTTTTATACTTTCTGGAAGTTTTAAAATCATAAGTAAACTTAATATGATTAAAAATAAATTATCCCTTAAATAAAAGATTACTTCATTATTATAAAGGTTACCTTTAAACATATTTGATATAAATAAACTTATATCATTTAAACTATTTTGAGTAAATAATATATAACCAAATAATACAATAATTATTACATACAAATGCTTAAATATTTTAGGAAGCTTTTCTAAAAAATTATTTAAAACAAACTTTTCTAAAACTATTATTATTCCATAGTATAATCCCCATAGTAAAAAATTAATTGTATTTCCGTGCCAAATGCCCGTTAAAAGCCAAACTACCATAAGATTTCTTATTGTTATGAGTTTATTTTTCTTACTTCCTCCTAAAGGGAAATAAACATACTCTTTAAAAAAATTTGAAAGTGATATATGCCATTTACGCCAAAAAGAAGATATACTATTTGCTAAATATGGATTATCAAAATTTTCCTCTAAAGAAATACCACACATTTTACCAAGTCCTAATGCCATATTTGTATAACCTAAAAAATCAAAATATAAATATAATGCATAAATAATTAAAACAAACAAACATGATAAAAATGTTTTATTAGTTACACTATTAAAAGTGTTATATAAAATACTTAAATTATTTGCAAGTAATACCTTTTGAAATAAACCCGTTAAAAATCTATAAAAGCCTTTTGCTCCTATTTCAAAAGAAATATCTAAATTCCTTATATTTTTTGTTACTTCATTAAACCTTGT
This sequence comes from Mycoplasma sp. CAG:472, assembly GCA_000437315.1. Lineage (GTDB taxonomy): Bacteria > Bacillota_I > Bacilli_A > RF39 > UBA660 > UBA6448. The sequence continues at coordinate 9,303 of FR899425.1, read as the reverse complement.
AATTGGTCCCATTAAAACATTACAAAATAGTGTAATATAACATAAATAATCTAAAAAACTTTCATTTTTAATTTTATTATGTTTTCTATCAAGTATGTAACTAATATTATTAAAGGTATAAAAACTTATCCCTAAAGGAAATATAAAATAGTTTGTATATTTAAAAAAACTTAAAAATAATATATTAATTATTACCAAAACATTATATGATCTTTGATATTTTTTTCCTAATAACTTAATATAAAAATAATTAAATAAAATGGTAAAAATTAATAAACAAAAATTAAATATTCCACTGTAAAGATAAAATATTAAATTAAATATTATAAGAACAATATATCTTTTTGACTTTGGAAGCAAAATAAATAATAGATAAAAAATTGGTAAAAAAAAGAAAATAAATAATAAACTACTAAAATTCATTAATTTATATATTCCTTTACTACATTATACATTTCTTCATTATTTTCAGATACTATATATATTAAATAATCACCTACTGATGTTGCAAGTTTATTTTTAATTAAATTAACAGCCTCTGGTGAATATAAACTACTTTGATTTTCTAATATAGAAAACATTTCATTCATATTATTTTTAACTTTTTCTTTATTTTCAGATTTTACTTTAATTAAAGCATAAAAATTACCATCTTGATTTTCACTTGACTTAATAATATATTCTTCCATTAAAGTTATATCTTGATTATAAATACCCTCAAGTTCTTTTTCACTCATAAGAGTCATATTTTGATATTTTTCATCAAGGGAGTTTGATGCTCCTTTCATATCAAGTGTTGATGCACTTTTGTTACAACCTGCTAAAATAATTGCAAGTCCTATAACCATTATAATTTTTTTTAATTTCATATTAATTTACCACCTTTCCTAAATCTAAATGTTTTATGTAGTCTATATATTTATTTCTTCCTTCTTCATTTAAATGAAAATTGCAATTAAGTTCATCAGTACATTCAAATAAACTTACATTAGCATAACCTTCATTATCCTTTATTTCATTTGTAAAATCAATAAAATTTATATTATTTTCATAACAAAATCTTGCTAAATAATAATTTAAAATATTAATATTTTTTTGACTTGCTTTATTTAGTGTACCATCATTTATTGGAAATATTGCTGAAAATATAATTTTTGTATCTTTATAATTTAACTTAATATTATCATAAAATTTTTGAAGTTCTCTTACAAATACATCTTTTTGCATATAAAGTCCAGCATTTATTCCAGGACATACAATTAAATATTTTGGTTTATATTTTGTAAGAGCATCATTTAAAACCGTATTTTGTCTATTTTCATAAGTTTCAAAAGTTGAAGAATTCATTTGAGCAATGTTTAAGTTATTTCTTGCCCAAGTTTGATAAGCTGAAATATGTTTTCCTTTTAGATACAAAAATGATGTATTTGAGTCTCCTAAAAAGATAGTATCATTAAAATAATTATATTCATTTTCTTCATAAGTTAAAGTAGTTTTAGTAAATAGTCCTTTTAAAGTAAAATCTTTTATCGAACTTGTTAATGCACTATCATCAAGAACTTCAACAGTTCTTACAACTTTTGATTTATTTTTAGAACTATCTATTGCCTCATACACAACCTCATACTTGCCTGCTTTGGTTTCATCAATATTATTTGTTACTTTAATTTTACTATTAATATCTTTATCATAGTTATCAGTTATTTCATAACCAGGTTCTTCATATTTACTATCTTTATTAAGATATATTATATTATCACCATTTAATGTTATTACAGGTTTTTCATTATCAACTACATGAATATTTCTAATAACACTTTTTTTAAAATTTAATAAGTTTGCTGTATATGTAACTTTATAATCTCCTAAAGAGGTATTATCAATATTATTTTTTACATCAACTTTTAACTTTTTACCAAAAAATGTTGCTTTATAGCCATTTTCGAAATAAGAACTATTTACATTTAAATAAATGTCTTTATCTCCGATTAAAATAATATTAAAAAGAAAATTCATACTAAAAAAAGTAACTAAAAATATAGCTATCATTATAAGTAAAAATTTATATTTTGTTTTTAATTTTAACTTCTTTTTCTTCATAACTACCCTATAAAATAATACCATTTAAATTAATTAATTTCAATTATTTTGAGTTTAAATATTCATTTAATTTATCTTTTATATTATTATAATCTTTTATTCCAATATCATATATTCTATCTATTTCTTTTTTATTTACTTTATTAAGACTTATATCAATATTTTCTGAGGGATATATAGCAAATATTTTATTTTCACTACTTAATTTATCAATTATTTCTAATGATTCATTATACTGTTTATATCTATTAAGCATTGCTTTAATAAATTTAGGATATTTCTTATACTTAGTTTTTATTCCTATAATTTCTCCTTTATTAAATGGTTTTTTAGTAAAACCTTTTTCCCTTGTTAAAATAACAATAATTCTATCATATTCTAAAGATAAAGCTTTTTTAATTGGAATACTATCACATATTGCTCCATCTAAATAATAATTATTATTAACTTCTACAATATTTGTTAAAAAAGGCATTGCACTACTTGCTCTTAATACTTCAATCTGATTATAAACATTATTTACTTCAATATATTCAGGAAGACCTGTTTCAACATTCGATACTGTTGCTAAAAGAAGTTTGTAATTTTTTTCATATTCTTTTTCATCAAATACTTCAATATTTTTAGTAACATCATAATAAGCAAAGTCTTTATTAACAAAATTACCAGTTTCAATTAATGATTTTTTACCCATATATCTTGAGTCTTTACAATATTTTCTATTAATATTTAAACATCTTCCTATTTGCCTAGAATAATAATTTGGAGCTATTAAAGCACCTGCAGAAACACCAATTATTGCATCTATATTAATATTATCTTCGATAAATTTATCGATTATTGCAGCAGTATATGTACCCCTAAAAGCACCACCCTCTAAAACTAAAAGTGTTTTCATGTATCCTCCTTTTCAAAATAATTATATCTACTTTTTTATTAAAAGTATATATACTTTAGATTAATAATTAATATATCAATAATCTTTTTTACCATTTTTGTGTATTTACACACTTTTGGTAAATGGGTATTCATAATAATTTTATCCTAAAAAAATGCGGCCTGTAAAAAGGCCGCTCAGGGGGTTTTGGTTTGACCATTCCTCACATTATAATTCGTAAGGTTTTAGTCAGGCATAGGTTTTTATTTGTCCTATGCTAATTAAATGATAATATGATTTTTTAAAAAAGTCAATTATTTTTTTTACACTTTACTAATGCTTTACACTTTTTAATCTGTGATGTTTAAATTTTGAGCTAAGTCTTTATAATATTCATTATTTAAATATTCTTTACTATCAATAAATTTTTTTGCATCTTCATTAGCAAATAGCAAAATATTATAATCATTTTTTAAATTAGCAAGTTTAAATGACATATCTCCATGTTGTTTAACACCAAATAAATCTCCATGACCGCGCATTTCAAAATCTTTTTGAGATATATAGAAACCATCATTACTTTCCTCCATTACTTTAAGACGATCATTATCACTATCACTAATTAAATAGCAATAACTTTGTAAATCACTTCTTCCTACTCTTCCTCTTAACTGATGAAGTGTTGCAAGTCCAAATCTTTCAGCATTAAATATTACCATCATCGTAGCATTAGAAACATCTATACCTACTTCAATAACGGTGGTTGCTATTAATATTTTAATCTGATTATTTTTAAAATCATTCATGATACTTTCTTTTTCACTAGTTTTCATTTTACCATGAATTATTTCAATTCTAAATAAATTTTTAAATGCAAGTGATAGTTTTTCCTTTAACAAATTTATACTTGTTAAGTTTAATGATTCATCCTCTTCGACTAAAGGAGATACTACATATATTTGATGTCCTAATTTTATTTGTTCAAGCATAAGTCCAAGCACCTCTTTAATATCACTATTTTTCTTAACCTTTGTAATAATATCTTTTCTACCAGTTGGTTTAGTTTTAATATATGAAATATCTAAATCACCATAAATAGTCATTGCATAAGTTCTAGGAATAGGTGTTGCTGATAAATATAAAATATCAGGGCATTTTGATTTATCTTCCAAGGTAAATCTTTGATGTACTCCAAAACGGTGTTGTTCATCTGTTATAACAAGTCCTAAATTATTAAATATAATATTTTCATTTAATAATGAATGTGTTCCAATTAATAAATCTATTTCTTTATTTTGAACTCTTTTATAAATTGCTTCTTTTTCTTTTTTAGACATTGAACCAGTTATTAACTCAACAGCTACATTAAATTTATCAAGTATTTTTTTAATACTAAAATAGTGTTGAGTAGCAAGTACTTCAGTTGGAGCCATTAAAGTAGATTCAAATCCTGCAATAAAATTAGCATAGATTGCTCCCACGGCTACAACAGTTTTACCACTTCCAACATCTCCTAAAAGGAGTCTATTCATTTTTTTATTTGAACTCATATCTTGAACAATTTCATTATAAGCATTATCTTGATCAGTAGTTAAAGAAAATGGTAATAGTTTTTTAAATTCATTTATTTTGTTTATATCAATATTTTTAGGTTCTTTATCTTTTCTAATATTTTGATTTTTAAAATAATTCATTTTAAATGAAAAATCAAATAATTCTTCATAAATTAATCTATTCTTAGCATAATGAACCATTTTTAAATCATTTGAAAAATGAATATTATATAATGCATCTTTTTTAGATAATAAATTATATTTTGAAATAATATTACTTGGTAAAGAATCTTTAATATATATATTATTAAAATTATCTTTTATTAATTTAGAAACTGTATTATTAGTTATTCCTTTTGTTAAATGATATACTGGTTCTATTTGACCATTAGTTACATTAAATTTTATATCCGAAGATGTAAATATATTTTTCTTAAAATCATATTTACCAATAATAGTTATATTTTTTCCAATAGTTAAATTTGTTTTTAAATAAGCTCTATTAAATATTACTACATTAAAAATTCTTTCATTATACCTTGCTCTAAATGATAATCTATTAAAATTTTTTTTAATATATGAAACAATTGGATTAGATTCAATAATTACATTTATTATTAATGTAGAATTATCTATTAATTCATTTGAAAAATTATAAACATTATATCTATATGGATAATAATTTATTAAATCATCATCTGTAAATATTCCTAGTTTATTTAATATTTTTGAAGTTTTTTCACCCACCTGGTGTAAATTTTTTATGTCCATTTTACCTCCAACCTAATTGTATCAAACTTTATAAAAAAAGCAAATATAAAGTTTTTTAAAAAAATATGTAAAATAAGTGTAAAGTTAATTGACTTTTTATCATATATGCTTTAGTATATTAATTACCAAATCACTTAAGAAGGCGATTTGGTGCTAGTATCACACTAGTCAACCCCTTTTTATTCTTTGAGGCCCTAAAGGCCTCGTTTTTTTTTATGAAAAAAAAGAATACTAATCAGTACTCTTTATTTTATTATAATAATTATATCTTTCTTTAGCATTATTAATTTGTATATTAAGAAGTTTATTTGCTAAAGAATTATCTTTTATTTTTAAAGCATTATATCTTACTTCATTATTTAAAAATTCTTCATACTTATCAAAATTAGGTTCTTTTGAATCAAGATATAGTTTATTATCTTTATATCTCATTAAAAGTGTATAACCACACTCTACTGCAAGTTTTTCTTCGTTAATAGAGTTACACATTCCACCCTTGATACCATGTTCTATACAAGGACAATAACATATTACAATTGAGGGACCATTATGATTTTCTGCTTCAGTTAATGTTTTAATTGCTTGAACATTATTTGCTCCCAAACAAATTGATCCAACATACACATTAGGGGCGCACATAGCAATTTTAAATAAATCTTTTTTACTAGTTTTCTTACCAAAATCTGCAAATTCAGCAACAGCACCAACTTTTGTTGATTTACTTGCTTGTCCTCCGGTATTTGAATAAACCTCTGTATCAAGAACTAAAATATTAATATTTTCATTTGAATGAAGAATATGATCTATTCCATTATATCCTATATCATAAGCCCAACCATCACCACCAATAGCCCAAACACTTTTTTTAGGTATATATTCTTTTAAATCATATAATTCTTTTGGTAAAGTTAAATCATCCATATTTTTTACAAAATTATTTGTAATTTCATAATTATCAAAATTTAAAAGTAAATTTAAACAAGCATCTTTTTCTTTTTCAGAATAAGAATTAATAGAATTAGAAATAATATTTTTTATTCTATTTCTTTTTTGTTTATAAGATGTATAAATGCCATAAGCAAATTCTGCATTATCTTCGAAAAGTGAATTTGCCCAAGGAACTAAATATGGTGTTGATGGAAAACTACCTCCGTAAATACTTGAACATCCTGTAGCATTAGCAATAACTAATTTTTCTCCAACAATTTGAGTTAATAATTTAATATATGGAGTTTCACCACAACCAGCACAAGCACCAGAAAATTCAAATAAAGGTTTTGTTAAAGATACTCCTTTTATAGTGTTTTTTGGATATAATGATGGATTTTCATATGTATTAAATAATTCATCAGTTGGAATAACATTTGTTTCTAAAGTAAGAGCTTTAGTAGGACAAACTCCTACGCATAAACCACATCCAGTACAATCTTTATTACTAATACCTACAAAATAATTATATTCATCATTTCCTAAAAGAGGTTTACCAAGTGATTTATCTTTAGTAATAAATGGTCTTATTACACTATGAGGACAAACTATATTACATGCTCCACATTCAATACACTTTTCTATATTCCATTTTGGAGTAAGCATAGAAACATCTCTTTTTTCATATTTAGATAGTCCACAATTAACTCCACCATTACTAAACATTTTAACTTCACTTGTAGAAAGGTTTTCTCCTTTTCTATTATTTATTAAAGTATAAATATCTTTTTCTTCATTTTCCTCTTTGGCAAAACTATCTATTATTTTTACATCTTTTATTTCATTTAATGATGCATTTATAGCATTAATATTATTATTAACAACATCCTCACCTTTAGTCATAAAGGCTTTTTTAACGGAATTAACAACCATTTCTTTAGCATTTGGTACATTTAATAGGTTAAGTATATTTACTTCCATAATCTTGCTTATTTTATCATTTAAATGATTTTCATAAGCAATCCTTTGTGCATTAATTATTTTTACATTTATATTTTTAGATATAATTTCTTTTTTTATAGAACCACTTAAATAATCATTTAATTCTTTTTCATTTTTAATAGTATTTATTAAAAGTATTCCATTATCTTTTATACCAGAAAGCATATCATATCTTTCAAAATAAACATCTTTTGTTACAACTACTAAAGTAGGGCTAGTTACATAAAAAGGTGCATTAATACTATTATCTGACATTCTTAAATGAGATATAGTTACTCCACCACTTTTTTTAGAATCATATTCAAAATAACCTTCGACATATTTTCCTAAACTTTCATGTAATAATGTAAGCATATTTTTCGAAGCACTTACCATTCCATCTGAACCAAAACCATATATTTTAAATTCTTCATAATTATTAGATAATTTATAATCAGTTTTTGGTAAACTTAAATGAGTTAAATCATCATTTATACCAATTGTAAAACTATTTTGAGGTTTACTTTCTAAACTATCATAAACACTTTTTATATCACTAGGACTAGTATTCTTACTAGATAGTCCATATCTTCCTCCGACAATCTCAATATTTTTATCTTTTAACGAAGATAATACATCTAAATAAAGTGGTTCACCAATACTTCCAGCTTCTTTAGTCCTATCTAATACAGCAATTTTTTGTACACTTTTAGGAAGTACTTGCTCTAAATATTTTTTACTAAATGGTCTATATAAATGAACCTCAATTAAGCCATAATCATTATTACCATTTTTTATTTCATTATCAATTACAAGTTTAATAGTGTCATTTACACTACCCATTGCAATAATTATATATTTAGCATTTTCGCTTCCATAGTAATTAAATGGTTTATAACTAGTTCCCATTATTTCATTAATTTTAGTCATATATTCATTAACAATATCTGGCATTTTATCATATAATTCATTTCTACTTTCAGTTATTTGAAAATATACATCCTCAGTTTGACTTGTTCCATAATTTAAATCTGAAAGTAATGCCCTTTTCTTAAAACTTTCTAAAGCATTTTTATCTACTAAAGGAAGTAATTTTTCTTCGGGTAATTCTTTTATTGTATTAAGTTCATGACTTGTTCTAAAACCATCAAAAAAGTGTATAAAAGGAAGACTTCCCTTTATCGCAGATAAATGTGCTACTGCCGCAAGGTTTTGAGCATCATAAACATTACTACTTGCAAGCATGCAGCATCCTGTCATTCTCGCAGAATATATATCACTATGATCACCAAATATTGAAAGAGCATGTGTTGCAATACTTCTTGCAGCAACATGAATTACTCCAGGAAGACATTCACCCGCTATTTTATATAGATTTGGAAGCATTAATAGTAATCCTTGACTTGCAGTATAAGTAGATGCCAAACTTCCAGATAATAATGCTCCATGAAGTGCACCAGCCGCTCCAAGTTCTGATTCCATTTCTACAACAGTAGGTTTATCATTAAATATATTTTTTTTATCAGTATGCGTTAAGTAATCAATATTTTCAGCCATCGGTGAGGATGGTGTAATTGGATATATTGAACATATCTCACTAAACAAATATGCTACACTACTACATGCTTTATTTCCATCAACTATTTTCATTTTTCTATCACCACTTTAATTATATAAAAAAAACTAGTATTTTACTAGTAATTTTTAAAAATCAATTATGTATTACAACTTTATTTTTTTCTAAATATACATAAAGTATATTATTACTATCAAAGTATTTAATAATACTCTTATAATTAACATTACTAATTAAAATAGTGTCAATATTAGTTTTTAAACATGTTACAAAGCACTCAAAAAATGCAATTTTTGTTTACAACTATATTATTTATTACTTACTAGTCAAATTTTAAGACTTTTGCTAGTCATTTTTTAAATTTAAGTTATTATTCTAATTCAAATTTATTATTCATTATATCAATTAATAAAAAAAGAATTGGTACAAACTGTCCAATTCCTACATTGACATTTTTGTCCAATTCCATGTTAACATTTATACACATTAAATTTTATTCGCCGAGTCTCGAAGAGTCG
>FR899424.1 GCA_000437315.1 Mycoplasma sp. CAG:472 | reverse complement strand
GACATTTTATCTAGATTCTAGTATCCTAAAAATTGTAGGTTCAGGAGATGGTACTAAGGATAACGCATATCGCGTTGGGTAAGGTAAGGAATTTGGCAATATAAAAATTTTAACTTGTATAATATGGTGTGTAATTTTTACAGACCATATTTTTAATGGTGTAAAATAAATTGACTGAATAAGTAAAATATAGTAAAATAATTATATTGATTGGGGGAAATATGAAAGAAAAATATTTAATAATAAATGCTGGAAGTTCTTCACTTAAATTTTCACTTTATGAGATGCCTGATAATATTGAAATAGTTAATGGAATAGTAGAAAAAATAGGTGAGGGTGATAGCTCATATACACTTAAATTTAATGGACAAAAGATTAAAAAGTCTAAAGAAATATTAGATCATGAATGTGCTGCAAATGTAATGATGGAAGAACTATTACAAGATCATTTTATTAATGATATAAGTGAGATTGCTGGTGTAGGACATAGAATACTTCATGGAGGAGAATTTTACGATAGTTCTGTGCTTATTGATGAAGAAGTTTTTGAAAATATTAAATCACTAACTAAACTTGGTCCACTTCATCATCCAGGAGAACTTGCGGGTATTTCGAGTATAACTAAAATTATGCCCAGTGTACCTCAGGTAGCGGTATTTGATACATCTTTTCATCAAACAATGCCTAAAGAAAACTATTTATATGCTGTACCATATTCTTGGTATACTGAAAATGGTGTAAGAAAATATGGCTTTCATGGAACATCTCATAGATATATAACTGAAAGACTTAAGGGTATTTATGGAGAAAATGTAAATGCAATTATTTGTCATATTGGATCTGGTGCAAGTATATCTTGTATAAAAAGTGGAAAATGCTATGATACCTCAATGGGACTTACTCCTTTAGATGGACTTGTTATGGGAACTAGATGTGGTTCAATAGATCCATCAATCATAGACTATATTAGTAAAGAAAGAGGACTTACTATAGCTGAAATTAATGAAATATTAAATAAGAAAAGCGGTCTTTTAGGAATGTGTGGTAAAAATGACTTTAGAGATGTAACTGCACTTGCGGAAAGTGGAAATGAAAACGCTATAAATGCCATTAAAATAATGGAAAATTCTATTACTAAATATATTGCAAATTATTATCTTGAACTTGATGGTAATGTTAATGCATTAGTATTTACTGCTGGATGTGGTGAAAATGCAAGTAGTTTAAGAAAAGATATTATGAAAAAAATATCTTGTTTAGGTGTTAAATTTGATGAAAATATGAATAACAAAATCGCAGGATTTAAAGATATTCATGAAGGAATTATCTCTGAAGTTGGTTCATCTTTTGACTGTTTAGTAATTCCAACGAATGAAGAATATATGATATTAAATGATACTTATAATATAATTAAAGATAGAAAAAATGTTAGGGTGCTAGAAAAGAAAATTAATGCATAAAATATATCTCGAAGCAAAAGATGCATTAGAGTATATTAAAGAGTCTATTGAAGAATCAAAAATTAAATCAATAGATATAAAAAATGCAAGGTATCATCATAATTCAGATTATCAAAATGCACCCTCAATAGTAAAACATGGTTTATTACCAATTGGAGAGTTACATAGTTTAGGAGTTAAAAACTTCACTGATAAATTTTTGAAATTAAGTGATGATATAACAAGCCATATTAATGGTAATGATGGGATATCTTTGTCTGTTGTTGGCCTTAAAGACCTTTATAAAGATGAAGATGAATATGATCCTTTTGTACCACATAATGTTGATTTTATTATTTCTAATAATGTTAGAGCATATCGAAATACAACTCATTATGGAAATGAATTTATATGTTCTGAACCTATAAATAATAATTTAATTAGGGCTATAGATTTTAGAATTCTTATGCTTATAAATAATCTTCTTGATAATAAACTTACTGGTAATACTGAACAAGTAAAAATGATTCTTGAAAAATATAATGCACTCAAAAAAGTTTGTGAACAAATGAAAAAATCAAATTTAGATGCTTATTTAAGAGAGATGTCTATTGAAAAAAGTACCTTAGATTATGAAAAAATGGCATCTAATCCATATTTAAAATTAAAAAAACAAGAGAAGTAATTTTCTTTTTTTTATAGACATTTTTTTAAAAATCTAGTATAATTTTCTATGTAAGAATAGGAAGGTGGATTATGTTTGAAGGAAAAGTTGCTATAGTAACTGGAGGAGCAAGTGGAATTGGCTTTGCCACTGCTAAAAAACTTATTTTAAAAGGAGCTACAGTTGTTATTTGTGATATAAATGATAATATTGAAGATATTGCATCATATTTAGGAAATAGATGTTATGGTATTAAATGTGATGTTTCTAAAGAAGATGATGTTAAATTAGTAGTGGAAACCACATTAAAAAATTATCATAAAATTGATTTTTTAGTGGCTAATGCAGGTATTGGTGGAAATGCTAATAAACCACATGAACTTTCTTTTGAGGATTATAATAAAGTTATTAGTGTTAATCAAAATGGTATATTTTTATTTAATAAATATGTAATTAGCTCTATGCTAGAAAATGGTGGTGGTGCTATTGTTAATACATCCTCAATGTTTGGAGTAGTGGGAACAAATAGTGCATTTGCATATTCAGTTAGTAAGGGAGCAATAAATAATATGACAAGAAGTTTAGCACTTACTTATGCAAAAGATAATATAAGAGTTAATGCTGTTGCACCAGGTTATGTTGATACACCAATTTTAAAAGATGTTCCAAAAGAATATAAAGATGTAATGGCATCAAGTATTCCAATGGGAAGACTTGGTAAAGATAGTGAAATAGCAAACCTTATATGTTATTTATTAAGTGATGAAGCATCATTTATAACTGGTGATATAGTAAGTATTGATGGTGGATTTACTGCTGCATAAAAATTTGCTATTTACAAATTGTAATTTATTTGATACTATTAACTTGGACGCGAGAGTATGAATAGGAGTTAGATTTAACTTCTATTTTTTAGTGCAAGGAGGAATTATGTTAAAACTAGAAAATATTACAAAAATTTATGAAGGAAAAAACTTTAAACAAATTGCTTTAAATGATGTAACTTTAGCGTTTCGTAATAATGAATTTGTATCAATATTAGGGCCAAGTGGATCTGGTAAAACAACACTTTTAAATATTATTGGTGGTCTTGATAAATATACTTATGGAAACTTAATTATTGATGGAGTAAGCACAAGAAAGTATAAAGAACGTGATTGGAATAATTATCGAAGTAATAAAGTAGGTTTTATTTTTCAAAGTTATAATTTAATTAATCATCAAACAGTACTATCTAATGTACTTCTTTCATTAAATATTGCTGGTAAACCTAAAAAAGAAAGTATAAAACTTGCTAAGAAAGTTTTAAAAGATGTAGGACTTGAAAACTATATTAAAAAGAAACCTAAAGAGCTATCCGGAGGCCAAATGCAAAGAGTGGCTATAGCAAGAGCATTAGTCACAAACCCAGATATTATACTATGCGATGAACCTACGGGAGCACTTGATAGCCAAACATCAATTCAAATTATGGAACTTTTAAAGGAAATTTCTAAAGAAAAACTAGTAATAATGGTAACTCATAATGTTACTTTAGCAAATAAGTATTCAGATAGAGTAATTGCTTTAAATGATGGAGTTATTACTTATGATACGAGTCCTTATGAAGTAGAAAACTATACATTAAAAAAAATTAAAAATAAAAGAAAAACAATGAATAAATTTACATCTCTTTCTTTATCCTTTAATAATTTACTTACAAAAAAATCAAGGACTTTGTTAACTTCTTTTGCAGGTTCTATCGGTATAATTGGTATTGCTTTAGTACTTTCTTTATCTAAAGGTACTCAAAAATATATTAATAAAATAGAAAAAAATACATTTTCTAAATACCCAATTTCTATTATGGAAAGTTATATTGACTATCAAAATATGTTTGATAAAGAAAAAGAAAGTTGTAAAAATGGTAGTATTTGCTCTATAAATGATTTATCAAATAATGTAGTTAATGATAATAAAAAAAATAGTATATCTAAATTTTCTAATATTTTAAAACAAAATTATGAGAATATTAATAATTATACATTAGATATAAATTATAACTATAATATAGATTTAAATATTTATAAAGATAATAAAATGATAGAAAATTCATCTTTATATTTTAAAGAGTTTTTAAATAATAATAGTCCTTTGTTAAAGGAATATACTTTAATTTATGGAAAACTACCTGAAAAATATAATGAAATTGTTATTGTTACTGATGAAAATGGTAAACTTTCTTTGTCCCTTATGAAAAGTTTATTTTTAAATGAAGATATAGATTTAAGTAAAACTATAAATATTTCTTATGAAAAAATAATTGATTCAAAGTTTAAATTAGTATCTGAAACTTCTTATTATATTTATGAAAATGATACTTGGCAGTATATAAAAAATAATCGAGATAAAATAAATGATATTCTTGATAAAAGTATAAATTTAAAAATTACTGGTATTTTAAAATTAAATAAAGATGCTGTTATAAGTGAAAGTGGATTTATTGGTTACTCTAAAAAATTAATTAATTATTTAAATGATGAAGTAAATTCTTCGAATATTAAAAAATCTATTTTGAAAAATAAAGATATTAATCCTTTGACAAATAATTTATATGATGAAAATATGACTTATGAAATGCTATTAGATAGTATAAGTATTAACGATAAAAATCCTATAAAAATTGATATTTATCCTAAAGACTATAAAAGTAAAGAAAAAATTGAAGGTATAATTAAAAAATATAATGAAGAAAATAGTAATGATAAAGTATATTATACAGATTATTTAAAAGTCTTTTTAAATAGTATAACAAGTTTGATTAAGATGATTACCTACGTTTTAACAGCTTTTATTGGTGTAAGTTTAATAGTTTCATCAATTATGATATCAATAATTACTTATATAAGTGTTTTAGAAAGAACTAAAGAAATAGGTATTTTAAGATCACTTGGTGCAAGTAAAAAAGATATAAAAAATATATTTAAAGCTGAAACTATAATTATTGGTACTATTTCAGGAGTTATTGGAGTAGGAGTAACACTTTTGTTAAATAAAGTTATTGATAAAGTAATATATAATATAATGGGAATATCACATATAACTTATTTACCATGGAATTATATATTTTATTTAATATTAATTAGTATTGTACTTTGTTTAATATCAGGATTGGTGCCTGCGAAAATAGCGAGTAAAAAAGATCCAGTAATAACACTTCGTAGTGAATAATATAAATATTAATAAATCATACACTTGTTAATAGATGTTTATGATATAATAGTAAATAGAAAATGTTTGGGGTGAGATATGGGTAAATTATGTTTTACATTTAGTAATTTTATGAAAAAAAATAATAATATGGATACTATTGAGTATTTAATAACAGCTAGTGGTGTAATTGAAAGAGGGATGTTTTACAATTACATGCATGATTTAAGATTTAAAGATAATATAAATCTTACAAGAGAATATATGATAAATAGTGATTATCCTTTTGGAGTTTGCTTAAAAAATAAGGAAATGATGGTAATTGAAAGTGCTACTAATTGTTATTTAATGCAGAAAAATAATAAAGTAAAAACTGTAGAAGAATTTAAAAAGATAATAAATCTATTAAATATAAAATAATGATGGTGATATAGCAAGCAATATAGAAAATTATTTCTTGAATTTGAAGTTGCTACAAAGAAAAAAGATCCAGTAATATCACTTCGTAGAAAGTAATATAATTATAGTAATGAAAAAGTTAAATATATTACTTTTAATTATTGTTACTATTATGGCTTTGTATGGCATTATTATGATATATTCGGCATCAAGTGTTTGGGCACAATATAAGTTTAATGATGCATTTCATTTTGCAAAATACCAATTTATCTTTTTTATTATAAGTTTTTTATGTATGTTAATTGTTAAAAAAATTGATTATAATTTGTATAAGAAACATTCAAATAAAATTCTTTTGTTAAGTTTAATTTTATTATTATTAGTTTTAATTCCTGGTATTGGAACACTTAGAAATGGTTCAAGAAGTTGGTTTAAAATAGGACCATTTGGTCTTCAACCTAGTGAAATAGCTAAAGTAAGTTTAATTATTTTCCTTTCAAAATATTTAGAGAAAAATCAAAATAATTTAAGTAATATTAAAAAAAGTATTTTACCAGTGCTTGGAATTATTTTCTTATTCTTTGGACTTATCATGCTAGAACCTGATTTTGGTACAGGAATGGTTATTGTTTTATCACTTATGCTTATTTTATTTATAAGTGGTGTTAAGATAAAATTTTTTGCTTCATTAGGTATATTAGGAATTTTAGGAATAGCAGGACTTATTATTATTGCGCCATATCGTCTTAAAAGAATAATATCATTTTTAAATCCATGGTCAGATCCATTAGGTAGTGGTTATCAAATTATTCAATCACTTTATGCTATAGGACCAGCAAGTCTTTTAGGGCTTGGTTTTGGTAAATCTATTCAAAAACAATTTTATCTTCCTGAACCTCAAACTGATTTTATATTTGCTATTATTTGTGAGGAATTTGGCCTTGTCGGAGCAATAAGCGTAATAGTTTTATTTATTAGTTTATTTTATATTATTTTAAAAATATCACTAAAACAAAGTAATTTATTTGCTAAATATTTATCATTTGGGCTGGGTATGCAAATAATACTTCAAGGGGCTCTTAATTTATGTGTAGTTACCTCACTTATACCAGTTACTGGAGTAACACTTCCATTTTTCTCTTATGGGGGAAGTTCACTACTTGTTAGTATGATAAGTGTTGGAATAATACTTAATATCTGTGGAAGTTAATATTTTTTGTTTGGTTAAATATAAAAAATAATTTGAAAAACTCAAATTATTTTTTTAATGTTCTTATAAAAGTATCACTCTCATTTGGCACAATTAATTTTGATTCTATTGCATCAAGATAATCTAAATGAGTATATAAATCTAGTGAAATAATATTCTTATAATCCTCAATAGTCTTTTCTTTATTAATTTGATACTTATCATATAATTCTAAAGCATATAGGGAACTTATTACATATTTTGTAACATCTTCATACGAAGAACTATATACTTTCCTTAATTCATCTTTAGTAATATTTTTATTTTGATATAACAATTTAAAAAAATGATTATCAATATTTTTAATTTGTTCTACATGTATAAATCTATTAATATTATATTTAAAATATAAGTCTTTTGCTTCATTAATTAAGTTTTCTATTATTATTTTTTTTACTTCATTAATATCATCTTTATTAAAACCATTATTTACTAGATAATCACAAAGTATAAGTTCTAAGAAAATACTTTCTATTTCTTCGAAGTGGGTTCTTGCTTCATTATTATATAGTTTTGGATTTTTTTTCATATTTAATGCATGCCCATATTCATGTACTAGAGTAAATATATCTTCAATAGTTTTTGATCTAGTCATTTTTATTTTAATATTATTATTATTAAGATATGTTATACCAACAAAGTTTTTTATTGGATTATTTGCTACAAATATAATATTTTTATCTTTATCAATAAATAAACTAAAAAAGTTACTAAAAAGTTCATCATCTAATTGTTTAAAAAATTCATATACTGTTTCAAATAATAATTTTGCGTTTACTCTTTGATTAAAAAACTCTAATTGATATGAATTATAATTATTTTCTTTTAAAAAAGTACTTAAGAATTCTTCATAATAAAGTGAGTTTTCAACTTTAATATTATCTAAATATATTTTATTTCTTAAAAAAAACTTAGAAATGTGTTTATCATTTTCATTATCTTTTTTTTCCACTATATTAATATTATTCATTGTCATCTTTCTTTCTAATTAATTTTCTAACATTTTCTCCATAACTTATTGGAATACCTATATTTTCTAAATATTCTTTAGATTTATTATTTTTACATAAAACTTTTTTATAAAGATAAAAGGCTTTTTCAGGATCTTTTAAATAAATATCATAAAGACCATAAACATATAAATCACTTATTGCATAACATGCTTGATATGTAAATGGTTTAGAGTAGATATATTTTAGGTATAAGTAAAATTCATTATAATTAAGTTTATCTTTATTTTTTAGAATTTGAAATATTTTTTTATAAAGTAATTTATCATACGGAAAAATGTTTTCTTCTTTCATAAAATCATATATATCGTATTTTAATGAAGTTTGATCACTGGTTCCTTGAGTAACAGCACAATACATATTAATTAATTTTGATGTTTCCTCATCATTAATAGTATTCATTAAGTAAAAGTCTGATAATAGTTCTAAAAATTTACTTTCAATTTCTCGATAATAATGCGCTTTAAGTCCTTCGGTATTAGATATCATTGATAAAGCGTGACCATATTCATGAACTAAAGTATACACATCTTCAATAGTTTCAGTTTGACCGGCCACTATATAAATATTACCATTTTTAATATTAGTATACCCACCAGCATCCTTTAAATCTTTTTTAGTGAATATAACATTATTGTTTCTTACTTTAAACATACTTAAAAACTTTTTGAATATTTCTTTATCAAGAGTAGCAAAAAAATCGTGAGTAAGCATAAAAACATCCTCTTTGGAGTATTTTTTAGAAAACTTTGGAACGTCAATATCATCCTTAATGTAACTATTAAAAATATGCTCATTAAAAGGTAGGGCTTTTCTTTCTATTTCGATATTATCCCAAGCAATATAATCTTTAGTATTTAATTTTATGTCTCCATATTCTGATTTCATTATATCTCCTTTACATAGGTAATGTCTATTATATCAAAATTATTTGCAAATGCAATATACTAAATGTTATAATATAATATATAAATTATAAAATGTGAAAGGAGTTAATTTTTGTAATAGCGCATGGCCTATTTAGGTGACGAGGACTTACATTGTCGATTTATCAGCGGATGTGTAAGCGGAGAAGTTTTACTTCGTAAAATACCTTAAAAAAATAAAATCAAAATTATAACAAAGAGGTATTTAATAAAACAAGAAAGGAATTTTTATGTGTGGAATTGTAGGTTACAAAGGTAATCAAAATAGCATTCCTGTTTTATTAAATGGCTTAAAATCTTTAGAATATAGAGGTTATGATTCAGCGGGACTTGCTTATATAAATGGGGGTAAAATTATTATTAAAAAAGCTATAGGAAGGGTTAAAAATCTTGAAAATTTAGTTACTAGTGATGACTTTGGAAATATTGGTATTGCCCATACAAGATGGGCAACTCATGGGGGAGTAACTGATGAAAATGCTCATCCTCATAAACAAGGTAAAATAACTTTAGTACATAATGGTATTATTGAAAATTATAAAGAATTAAGTGAAAATATTGATACAAAATTATTAAGTGAAACTGATACAGAAATATTATGTGCTTATATAAATAAGCTTTATAATGAAAATCATGATATGCTTAAGACTTTAGCAAAACTTAAAACTGATATAAAGGGAAGTTATGCACTTGCAATAATTAATGAAGATGAACCAGATACTTTATATGGGGTTCGTAAAAATATACCTTTAATACTTGCTAAAAACGATAACGAATATTTTTTAGTATCTGATATGACTGCTGCTCTTAAGTATACAAATAAATTTTATTTACTTGAAAATGATGAAATTGTTAAAATTTCTGATAAAGAATATATTTATGATAGCGATCTTAATCTATTAAAGAAAGAACTATTAACTTTTGAGGGAACAAGTAATGATGTTATGCTTAAGGGTTATCCACATTTTATGTTAAAGGAAATTCATGAAGAACCGATGGTTATTAATAATATTTTATCTTATTATTTAACTGAAGGTAAGTTTAATGAAAATATGCCTGAATTTAAAAAATATAAAAATATTTATTTTGTAGGATGTGGAAGTGCTAGTTATACTGCAGATATTGCTAAAAAAGTATTTGAAAATTATGCAAATATTAAATGTGAAGTATTTTTAGCTAGTGAATTTAGATATCAAAAACATTTTTATGATAAAGATACTTTAGTTGTATTTATTTCTCAGTCTGGAGAAACTGCAGACACTTTAGAGGCTCTTAGAATTACTAAAAGTGATGGTATAGATACATTAGCAATTGTTAATGTAGTGGGTTCTTCGATTGCTAGGGAAGCAGGTAAAGTATTATACATTAAAGCGGGAACAGAAATAGCCGTGGCCACGACTAAAGCATTTACAGCCCAGTATTTACTCCTTACACTTATTGCTCTTAAAATGGCTGGTATAAATGATTTAAACAAGTTTTATAAAATTAATGAAGCATTAGAAACTGTATTTGCTATAGACTTTCAAAAATATGCAGAAAAAATATATACTAAAAAAGATGCATTCTTTATTGGTAGGGGAATAGATTATGGTTTATGTGAAGAGGGAAGTCTTAAGTTAAAGGAAATAAGTTATATAAACTCATCAGCGTTTGCTTCTGGAGAACTTAAACATGGAACTATATCATTAATTGAAAAAGATACTCCAGTTATGGGAATAATAACTGATGATAATCTTGCTTTAAAAACAATTAGTAATATAAAAGAGGTTCATGCAAGGGGAGCATATAGTTTATTTATTACAAGTTTAGATATTGATGGCGATTTTTATGATGATAAAATTAAAGTGCCTCATATAAATAATTATATAGATCCTATTTTAATTGTAGCAAGTTTGCAACTTCTTGCATATAATGTTGCTCTTTTAAAAGGTGAGGATATAGATAAACCAAGAAATTTAGCTAAAAGTGTTACTGTGGAATAAAGTAGCACTTTTTTCATATTATTAATTATGGATTTAATTATTAGTTTTTTATTTGTTTCTATTATTGGCACGCTTTTTCATTTTACATACGATTATTTTAAGCATAATAAAGTTGCATCTATTTTTTCGGCAGTTAATGAAAGTACGTGGGAACATATTAAGATGGGACTTTCATCTGCTCTATTATTTAGTATTTTTGATGGATTTAAATATGGTAAAATTGGTACATATTTTTTTGCTAAATCAGTAAGTTTACTTATGATAATCTTGATTATACCAATACTTTTTTATGGTTTTAAATTACTTTTTAAACGAAGTTTTCTTATTATAGATATCTTAATATTTTATATTGCTATATTTACTAGTTCTTATTTATTTTTCTATATAATCAGAAATATTAAAGAAATATATATTTTAAATTATATTGGATGCATTATGTTATTTATTATATTTAGTTTATATTTACTTCTTACAATTATGCCACTCAAAAATGAATTATTTTTAGATCCTATTACTAAAAAATATGGGTTAGATAGTAAAAGATAGTTTTATCCTTTTAATTATTATGATAAACTATTGTTATGAAGAAAGTATTTTTTATTATTAATATTATTTTAAGTATTATGTCATTTTTATATGGAATATCTATTTTAAATGTAAATTCAGGTACTCTTTTTTACTTAATTTGGTTTTTAATTAGTGCATTTTTTATTATTATTGATTTACTTATTTATTTTAAAGTATTTGAAAAATATAGAGTTTTTAAAAAAATTTTTATCTGGGTATGTTCTATTGGAATTTGTATATTTTTAGTTATTCTTAGTTTGATTATAAGTAAAATGAATGTAAAACCTGTAAAAAACTTGGATTATATTATCGTTTTAGGTGCTCAAGTTAAAGAAAGTGGCCCTAGTGTAGTTTTAAGATATCGACTTGATAGAGCAGTAAGTTATTTAACAGAAAATGATAATACTTTAGTAATAGTTTCTGGTGGACAAGGTGCAAATGAAAAAACTACCGAAGCAAGTGTTATGAAAGAATATTTAGTAAATAATGGTATTAATGAAAATAGAATTATTATTGAGGATAAAAGTAATACTACTAAAGAAAACTTAATCAACTCTAAAAAAATAACCCGTGATAATAAATCAATAGGAATAGTTACAAATAATTT
The DNA here is from genome assembly GCA_000437315.1 of Mycoplasma sp. CAG:472. Taxonomy (GTDB): domain Bacteria; phylum Bacillota_I; class Bacilli_A; order RF39; family UBA660; genus UBA6448. Next base: position 25,009 of record FR899424.1, on the reverse strand, counting down.
TCATATGTATAGAGCTCTTTTGATAGGAAAAAAGTATAAAGTTAATGCTGTAGGAATCCCCTCAAAATCTAATAGTTATTACCTTCCTAACAACCTTTTAAGGGAAGTATTTGCATATATAAAGTTTATTATATTAGGGTAATTGAATTTACTCTTTTTTTATGGTACAATAATTTCACTTTATGGGGGTAATTATGGATTATCAAAAATTTATGGAACTTGTTCCAAAAGAAACAAAAGATTTTGTATTTACAGTTTTGAAAAATTATTCAAAATATGAAGATTTGCATTTAAAAAATATTTTAGTTGATTGTTGCATAACAAATATATATTTTTCCATTGAAGAAAGCAAGTTAGCAGTATTAATGATTAAAATTTTTAATACTACGCCTTATAGTTCATACTCAAAAGATATTTTAAAAAATGATGTTTATTTTGAAAAAACTAATTATAATAATGGTGTCATCGGGGAATACAAACTTACGAATATCAAATTGTCCTCATACAATCCAGATACTAATTATGAAAAATTGTTTAATAATTTAAATTCTTATTTTTGCTTTTTAAATAATGAAATTGACTATATAACATTATCTCCTTTAAAAATTTATAAAAGGGTTGTAATGCAATGTTATAAAATGCATAATATTGAATATTGCTTTATACCTCAAGTAAGTGTAGCAAAAATATTGCCTTATGATAATAACATTAATAATATGGAAATGAACTATATAAGTGAAATTAGAAATGATTTATATGAAAAGGCAAGTATTGATGTTATTAAAGTCGTAGAAAACGCCTCTATAATATTTCAAAAAGCAAAAGACAATTTTAGTGATTATAATGACTTATCAAGTATTACAATTCTAATGTCTATACTTTTAACTAGTTCTTGTAAAGAAATTCAAAATAAACTTTCCACTTATGAATTTAATATTGTAAATAAAGAAAAATATAGTACTTTTATAGAAAATGAAAAGGTAGATTATATACTAGTAAAATATTATTTTGAAAAATATTTAAAATATAAAAATATAAATGAATTATTTTTAGCATTATTTAATAGAAATGTAACTAACTCTGTGGAGGTTGAAAAAATATTTTTAAATGCAGGGCTAACTAAAGAAAAAGCTAAAAGTATTTTGCTCACTCCCTCAAAAGAGGAAATTATTACAGAATTTTATGCTGATACTGTTCCAAAAGAAAAAGGTGATTATCAATTGATATGCTCTATGTATAATAGCGTTAATACTCATAATAAAAGGCTTTATCCTAATGATAATATGTATTTAACTCTTATTGCTTTTGATTATCAAAATGATGGCAAACTATCAAAATATTTTTTAGAAAATGGTATTACTTTAGATATGATTTTAGCAAAATATAATTTAGAATTAAGTGACTCTCAAGATATAGACTATCAAACATATTTAAATGAAGTGTTAATAGGTTATAAAGATGCAAAAGATAAATTAAAATTTATGGCAAGTAGTAAATTTGTAATTGATTTATTTAATACATTTGCTAAAAATAAAACCAATAATTTAGATAGTGATATTAATAATTACTATAAACTTATTGAAATAAAAGAAACTGAAGCATCTTATGAAAGAATTTATAAAGGTAAAGATAAAATATATATAGATTTTTTAAATACCTCTTATGAAATATATGATAAGTTAAGAAATTCTGATGTAATAAATAGTATCTTATCACAAACTGATTTAAAAGTACTATCAATATTGATTGCATTAGAACTTATTACATTATATATACCAATGATTGATACTATAAAAAATACCGTTTTAAATGAAAATATCATTAATGAGGCCTTAGGTGATGTTTATAATGTTAATTTTAGTTTATATAGTGAGGTAGAAAACCTAATTAATATAAATATTTCTAATGGAAATGAAAGCACAACTTTAAAGCAAAAAATTAATGATATTAATCACCCTGTTGAGGTAGAAAAAGTATTTGGTTCATATTTAGATGATGATTTATTATATACTTTATATAAACTTTTTGAAAAAGAAAAAGATAATAGTTTAATTTTGAAAAAAATATTTATGGGTAAAACTATAAAGGAAATTAAAAGTAATATTGATAATGAGGTTATTAGGGTAGCAACTAAGAAAGAATATGATGAATATCAAAAATTATTATGTATGCCAAATGATAATGCTTGCGATTCTACAAAACAACTCCTTAATAAACTTTGTATGATTAATTTAACTGATATAAAAGTAAACATTTTATATGAATTTGTAGCTATGAATTTTGATAATAGCTCGCTTGATTTTTATCAAGATGCTTTAAAAAGATATGGAATTACTAAAGAAAGTTTATCAGAAAAATTTGGATTTATTAATAGTAAGCTTACTTATAATGAAATTAATTTAGAAAATTTAGTGGCTTTAGAGGACTACTTCACAATCCAAAATAATGGTCATAAATATAAAAATAGTATTCAAAATATATTAATTAATTTAATTGCAGACGGTTATTTTGATGAATTAATTACGAATAAAAAGGCACTTTTGTATGAACTTAAAGAAACTAAAAAATATATACCATCACTTAGTGAAACTATTGAAAACTTGCAAAGCATTCCAATTGAGGAAGTTAATATTGATAGTTTAAGTGAAATTATGAAATTTGGTGATGCCTTAAATGGAGAATATGAACTTGTTACAAGTGAGGAAAGAAAAGCCCTTGAAAGCGATAGTAGTGCATTATCAATTCAAACTATAAATGATTTATTATCAAAGAAAAACAAACGCAAAAAGGGATTTTGGGCATCATTATTTGAGCCTTATGAAGAAGAAAAAACTATTACTGATGTTTCCACTTTAAAAGAGGCAATTAATAAAAATATAACGATATTATCTAGGGAACTTTTAACATTTGATTTAGTAAGAAAATATATATCAGTTTATTTTGCTAAAAATCTTGAATATGTTAATAAATCTAGTGAAGCACTTGCTTTATTAAATGAAAGACTTAGTAAGTTAAATCCTAAAGATACCTTTGAATATGCTTCCTTTTTAGAGGTAAATTCAATGAAAACTATTATGACAGAAAAAAATAAAAGATTTAATGTTACAAGCTCGCTTTTAAATCAAGAATTATATAAAATTAATGCCGCAATTGTTAATCATTTTATTACAATAAATGCCTTAGAAATGGCAAGAGATGACTTAATACCTTTAATAGGTAGTGAAGTAATAATTGGTACGGGATTTATATCAAATAATAATGCAATGCAAATTACAAATGATGTAATTGGTCTTTTTCAAGCAATACTTGCACAAAATGTTGAACAAACTAAAATTATGCTTGAAAGACTTAACAATATGCCAAACATTGATGTTACAAAGTTAAATGCTAATGTAAATGGTTATATTGAAATGCTTGAGGAAAAAAATAGAAGTTTAGAAATGTAAAGTCTAAACTTTTTTTAATATTTAATTGAAAAAATGTATAAAATATAATATACTTAATTTAGATAGGAGGACAAAATGAATATAGTGTTAATTGTTATTATAGTTTTAGTTGTAATAATTGCTTTATACGTAATTAATACAAGAAATGCATTAGTAGTTTTAAGAAACAAGGTTAAAGACCAATTAAGCCAAATTGATGTTCAACTTAAAAGAAGATTTGATTTAATACCTAATTTAGTTGAAACTGTAAAAGGATATGCTAAACATGAAAAATCTACTTTAGAGGATGTTGTCAAAGCTAGAAATACTTATTTATCTGCTTCGACTCCTGAAGATCAATTAAAAGCAGATGGACAGCTTACTGCTGCAGTTAATAAACTTTTTGCTTTAGCGGAAAGTTATCCTGATTTAAAAGCAAATGAAAGTTTTCTATCACTTCAGAAAGAACTTACTACATGTGAAGAAAAAATTACTTATGCTAGACAATTTTATAATGATTCAGTACTTTCTTACAATAACAAGATTGAACTTTTTCCTAGTAGTATAATTGCTAGTATGTTCCATTTTGAAAAAGAGAAATTTTTTGAGGCAAGTGCTGAAGAAAGAAAAAATGTACAAGTAAAATTCTAGGCATTGTAAAATGCCTTTTTTAATAGGAAGGTTTATGAGAAAAAGAAATTTATTATTATTTATTATTTTAATGTTATTTCCAGTTTTAGTATTTGCTAAAAATGATATTTATTCAAAAAATGCCGATATTTATATTAATAAAGATGGTAGTGCAAATGTTACTGAAACTTGGGATGTAAAAGGGCAGGATGGTACAGAGTGGTATATTCCCCTTACTAATCTTGGTCAAAGTGAAATTTTAAACTACACAGTTTCAATGGATGGTAAAGATTTAAGATTTAAAAGTTGGAACATTGATGAAAGTATAAGTCAAAAAGCAGGTTATTACGGAATAAATTATGTAAATAATGGTATGGAGCTATGCTTTGGTAAAACAGATTATAAAAGGCACACTTTTGTAATTAAATATACTATTACAAATTTTGTATTTACCACAAGTGATGCTGATGTTATCTCTTGGCGTATATTTGAATATCAAAATAGTTCAACAAATTGGGAAAACTTTACAGTTAATATAAAAAGTTTTTATTCATTTCCTGATACTTTAGATGTATGGGGATATGGATACAAAGGTTATGCCTATGTAAAAGATGGAATGATTCAAATGTCTAATGAGGGAGATATGGGTACAAACTATGTTGTACTTCAAGCAAAATTTCCAAAAGGTACTTTTGAAAACTTAGTTACATATTCACAATTTGAAACTTTTGATGATGTAAAAGATATGAATGATGAAGGCAAATTTGACTATGATTATGATTTAGATAATGAGTATTCAAATTTAAGTACATTAGGAAAAATATGGTATATTATAAAAAATATTATTTCTACAGTATTTCCATTTGCATTATTTGTTTGGATTGCTGTAATGTGTACTAAACCTGAATTTGGTTACAAAGACAATAAAAAAATTGATAAGAATAATACGCCAATGTTTAGAGATATTCCTTGTAATAAAGATATTTATTATGCAAATACACTTATTTATTTAAATAAATTTGGTTATAAAGAAGGAAATATAATTGGGGCAATCATTCTTAAATGGATCAAAGAAGATAAAGTTAGATACATTAAACGTAATGATGGTACTAGAAAAGAAGAAAGTGTATTAGATTTAACTAGTAAGCCTGAGTTTACTGAAAAAGTTGAACAAGAACTATTTGATATTATGTATAAAGCTTCAGAAGATGGTTATCTTGAAAGTAAAGAACTTGAAAAATACTGTAGAAATCATTATTCAAAGTTCTTTAGTATATTTACAAGACAAGTTAATGATAAAATTAATTCTTTAGAAGCTGAAGGTAAAATTTATAAAAAGATTAATAAAAAAGATACTAAAGCAAAGAAAATTATGGATGAATCAATTTATGAAGATAGTCAAAGACTATTTGGTTTAAAACTATTCTTTAATGAATTTGCTAAAATGGACACAAAAGAAACTTTAGAGGTTAAAATATGGGATGAATATTTAATGTTTGCTTATTTATTTGGTATGGCCGATAAAGTATCAAAACAACTTAAAAATTTATATCCAGAATACATTGAACAAGAACTTGAAAGAAATAATTTAGATTTAAATACTTTAGTTTTAATTAATAGTATGACAACTCGCTCAGTAAATGCTGCAAGTGCCGCAAGAAGTGCTGCACAAAGTTACTCATCTGGTGGCGGTGGATTTTCCTCAGGAGGCGGAGGAGGAGGCTCCTTTGGTGGAGGCGGATCTTCCGGAGGTGGAGGAAGTAGATAATACTTTTTTCACAGAAAATGCAAGAAATTGCATTTTTTTTATTTATTTTTTTTTAAAATGTGGTATACTTAATTTATGCGAGTTATTAAATTATAATTCAATGGGCTGTTAGCTCAGTTGGTAGAGCAACTGACTCTTAATCAGTGGGTCTAGGGTTCGAATCCCTAACAGCCCACCATTGAAAAAATAAAATCTAACAATATTTTGAATTTGCTAGATTTTTTTTGTTATAAAATAAAAAAACTGATATTAACTATCAGATTTAGCATCTAAAAAGTAGATAGGTCTTCCTTCTTTTTGATATTGTTTTTCATAATTTGTCATTATATTTGGAATATTTCTTTCATCTTTATGTAAGTCAAGTGAAACAGTATTGAAAATATACCAATAATTAGATAAACTTTCAAGAGAATAAGCAAAGAAACCTTTATTATCAGTTTTTAAAATAATGTGTTTATGTTTAGTAAAAATTTTATCATATATTCTTAAATAACTTTCATGAGTAAATCTTCTTTTTTCATCTTGTTTTTTTGGCCAAGGATCACAAAATGTTAAATATATAGTATCAATTTCTCTTTGGAAAATATTACCAATTTCTTTAGCATCTATATTGATTAATTTAAGATTATTAAGGTTTAAATTTGATAATCTATTTACAGCCATAACCATTTGTGAATCTACAATTTCAAGACCAATATAATTAATATTTGGATGAGCTTTAGCCATATCAATAATAAAATCGCCACGTCCCATACCAAGTTCTAAACAAATAGGATTACTATTATTAAATAATTCATGCCATCTTTTTTGATATTCATATGGATTTTTAACTAAATATTTACTAGAACCAACTACTAAATCTGCGTTTTTAATTTTTTTATATTGCATTTCTTCACTTCCTAAAATAATTATAATAAAAAAAGGCTAAATAAGCAAGTTTTTAGTTGCATGCTTTCTTTTTATATGATAAATTATTTTTGAGGTCATATTATGTATTATTTAGCATATGGAAGTAATTTAAATTTAAGTGAAATGAAAGAAAAATGTCCATTTTACAAAGTAATTGGTAGAATGTTTTTATATAATTATACGTTATCTTTTAAAGGTGAAGAAACTGGATTTTTAACTATAGAACCTAAAGAGGGTAGTGTAGTACCCATTGGTATCTTTAAAGTAAATAAATTGTTTATTAAAAATCTGGATATGTATGAAGATTATCCACATTTATATAATAAAAAGGAAATTGAATTTGAATTATATGGCAAAGTAGTTAAAGGATTAATCTATATAATGAATGATGATTTTGATTATGCAATGCCTAATGATTATTATTTTAATTGTTGTAAAGTAGGGTACAATGACTTTAATTTTGATGATTCTTATCTAAAAGACGCTCTAGATTATACCTTAAATAAGATAAAAACTAAGGAAATAACGAGAAATTTGTATTTATAACAAATTTTTTATAAAAAATAGTTGCATTTATTAAAAAAATAAGGTACAATTAATTAGTACGAAAAAGAAGTGGGCTTGTAGCTCAGCTGGTTAGAGCGCACGCCTGATAAGCGTGAGGTCGGAGGTTCAAGTCCCCCCAGGCCCACCATTTTTTGGCCCGTTGGTGAAGCGGCTTAACACACTGCCCTTTCACGGCAGCATTCATGGGTTCGAATCCCGTACGGGTCACCATTAAGTTAATAATTGTCCGTATTTTCGGGCTTTTTTTATGCTAAAAATTACCACATTTTATATATTTTCCATATTTTCCATATATTTCGCGGTAAAACGGCGGTAATTTTTTGCGTTAAGCCTTAGACTTGAACCTTAATACCTCATGCTTATCATCGCATTTTGTCACATAAAAAAAATCTAGGATATCCTAGAATATTTTTTTATATAATGGCGGAGCAGGAGAGATTTGAACTCTCGCGCCAGTTACCCGACCTACACCCTTAGCAGGGGCGCCTCTTCAGCCTCTTGAGTACTACTCCAAACCAAGTTACTTATACATTTTACTATATAAATAACCACTTTGTCAATTAACTTAATGAAGTTTTTACATTTTCTATGAAAGAAGTCATTGTACTGAAATAATCATCATCCATAGATAAAGTCATTAGATTAACATCAATTAATTTAGCATTATTGTTAACTAACTCTTTTATTTTTTCATTTTCTTTATCATTTTCTGTACATAAGATATATGTATATTTTTTATTTTTAAATTTAGATTTTATATTATTATATTTATTTTCTTTTAAATTATCTGCATCATCAAGGCTAATTACATCAAATCCATAGCTTTTAAGAAAGTTAAATACTTTACTACTTGCAATAATTGTATATTTACCATTAGATTGTGCTTCATTTGCAATACTTCTTAAGTTAGCATCCATAAGAGATATTTTTTCCTCGAAATCAGCATAATTTTTATTAACCTCTTCGATAATATATTTACTTGTCAAATAATTAGTAAGATTCTCTTTAATATTTTTAGCAAGCATTAAATAATTTTTAGGGCTTAACCAAAGTTCAGCAGGATCATTTTCATAAGACAATCCATAAGAAACATCAATTATCAAAAGATTTTTATTTTTATTTAATAAAGTCTTAGCAATTTCTTTTTCTTTAGTTAAACCATTATAAACAAAAAGGTTAGCATTTGCATAATTTGTAATTTGTTTTCCTGTTAGTTTATAAGTGTTTAAATCACAATCTTTTGGGTAGATACTACTTATTTCTCCATAATCATTATATAAATACTTTACTAAATAATTTACTGGGTAAACCGTAGTATAAATAGTTGCACCTTCGAGGTCATCTTTTTTAATTGAACACGAAGATAATATCAATGTAAATAAGGTTAGCAAGCAAAATGTTTTAAATAATTTTAATTTCATTTAAATTTTCCTTTCATGGAACTGGATCATATCCACATTTTCCATTTGGACGACATCTTTTCAACCTTTTAAAACCAAGTTTTAAACCCTTAATTACGCCATATTTATAAATAGCTTCAATCATATATTCACTACATGTAGGAGTAAACCTACACATTTTATGCGATATATTTGGAATAATTTGATAGCCTCTTATTAAATATATTATAATCATTTTCATATTTCGTCCATATTTAGTATTATACTATATATTTTTAAAATTTACAATTACCTAATAATATGTTATACTTACTAAGGAAAGTAATAGGTGAGTATATGAATTTCTTAGAAAAATATAACATTAAAATTAATAATACATTGTTATTATCAGAAGCACTAACTCATTCTTCTTATGCGTATGAAAATAATATAAATTCATATGAAAAACTAGAGTTTTTAGGAGATGCAGTATTAAGTGTAATAGTAAGTGAGTATTTATATAATAAACATAATTTAAAAGAAGGTCAAATGACTAAAATTAGAGCTAGTTATGTGTGTGAAGATGCTTTAAATGTTTATGCTAAAGAAGTAGGTTATGCTGATTTAATTAAAGTTGGCAATGGCCTTCATGGTAAAGCAAATGAAACAATAATTGCAGATGTTTTTGAGGCTATTTTAGCGGTTATTTATATTGATCAAGGATTTGAAACTTGTAAAAGATATATTTATGCTGTTGTTATACCTCACATTCAAAGAAATGAACAGTTCTTTGCTGATTATAAAACTGCTTTTCAAGAGGTTGTTCAAACAAGTCAAAGGTCAGTAATTTATGAAGTAGAAAGCATTATTGATGAAGAAGGCAAACCTTTATTTAAAGCTGATGCTATTGTAGATGGTATAACACTTGGAAGTGGCACAGGTAAATCTAAAAAAGAAGCAGAACAAATGGCAGCCAAAGATGCCTTAAGGAAAAGTGCAAGGTAGATTATGTATATAAAAAGTATTAAAATGCAAGGGTTTAAATCCTTTGCTGATAAAACAGAACTTGATTTTGATAAAAATATATGTGCAATAGTTGGACCTAATGGAAGCGGTAAAAGTAATGTTGTTGATGCTCTTTTATGGGTTTTAGGAGAGCAAAGTGTCAAAACTTTACGTGGTGATGACAAAATGAGCGATATCATTTTTAGTGGTTCTAAATCAAGAGAGGGTTTAACTAAAGCAAGTGTAAGTATTCTATTTGATAATGAAGATCATACTTTACCATCAGAGTTTGGTGAAGTTGAAATAAAAAGAACTATTTATAAAACTGGTGAAAATGAATATTTTATAAATAACTCGAGAGTAAGACTTAAGGATATTACTGACTTAATATTAGATGTTTCTTCGAAGTTTAATATAATAACTCAAGGAAATATTAATGCTTTAGTGGATAATAAATCCTCAGAAAGAAGAGTTTTATTTGAAAATGCAGCAGGAGTATTAAAATATAAAAAAAGAAAAGAAGAAACATTAAAAAAACTTGATAATACAAAAGAAAATATTACAAGATTAAACTTAATAATCAAGGAAGTTATGTCTTCATTAAAGCCATTAGAAAAGCAAAAAAAAGAAGCCGAAAAATATATTAAAATAAAGGATAATCTTGAAAATATTGAAGTTTCTTTAATTGCTAGTGATATAACAAATATAAAAGAAAGATATGAAAATATTAAATTAGAAAACAGCAAATTAAAAAAAGAGCAAGAAGTAAATGTTTTTCTGCATCCTGAGGAACTTGAAAAACTTAAATTGATTCTTTTACAAATGGATGAAGAAATAACCAAATCAAATGAACAAATTATTCAAATTAATGATGATATATCAAGACTTCAAAGTCAAAAACAAATTAATTTAGAAAGAGTAAAATTAAGTGTAAACGAAAGTGCAATTAATGAAAACCTACTTAGACTTAAGGAAGAAAAACTATCTATTGAAAAAAATATTGCTGTCCTTGATAGTGAAATAAAATCTTTAAAGGATGAATACAACATTTTAATTAAGGAATATAATGATAAAAATAATACTCAATTAAAGAAAAAAATTAAAATAACTACTTTAAAAAGTGATTACAATGTTAAATCTAAAGAATTATTTGACTTAGAAAATAAAATTAATATTGCTAAAAGTAATATTGAAAATAATTCTTTTTTACCTAAAAGTATTGCAGCAGTTTTAAATTCAAAAGCACTAAGTGGAATATGTGACCGTATTGAAAACTTAATCGAAGTAAATGTTGCCCATAAAATAGCCATTTCATCTTCTTTAGGTGCCGCTAAAAACTTTATAGTAACAACTGACTTTGATAGTGCAAAAAGAGCTATTAAGTACCTTAAAAACTTCGATTTAGGAAGATGTACATTCTTTCCTCTTGATACTATAAAATCACGTTATATTGATAATATAACATTAAACAGTATTAAAGATTTAACTGGTTTCATAGGAATTGCATCTGATCTTGTAAGTTATGATAAAAAATATAAAAATATTATTGAAAATCAACTTGGTAACGTTATTATAGTGGATAGTCTAGATGATGCAAATAAAATTGGTAAAAAGACTGATTATAAATATAAAATTGTCTCTTTAGAGGGTGATATCTTATATTCAGGTGGAGCGGTAAGTGGTGGTAGAGTAAATACAAATAATGATGATAAATTAAACCTTTTACATATGCAAAATGAATATAATGATAAAAAAGGATTACTACAAAGTATATCTGTTACTTTAGATAATGCTAATGATAAATATGAAGAACTTGAAAAAGAGATTAGTGAAATTAATTATAAATTAACTGAAAAAAGAGTGTTAATTGAAAATAAAGAAAGAGTGTTATCGGAAACAAAAGATAAACTAACATACACTGAAAGTAATATTGATGGTTTTAAAAACCTTAATAATAACACATTGAATGATAAAATTGAGGAAATATTATATACACTTAATAGTAAATCTAAAGAAAAAGAGATACTTGAAAACAATTTAATTTCTTTGAAATCTAGAAAATTTGATTTAAATAATAAAATCGAAGATTTGGAAAGAAAGATTAATGAAGTAAATAGTAAATATAATAGAAATGAAAGCATAATTAAAAATAATGAAATTGAAATTGGTAAGTTAGAGGTAAAAATGGACTCACTTCTTGAAAATCTTCAAAATGAGTATAATATGACTTATGAAAATGCCTTAAAATCATATGAACTTACTATGGATCCTGAAGAGGCTCGGGAAATTGTAATTAAATATAAAAATGATTTAAAAGGACTTACAAATATTAATACAGGAAGTATTTCTGAATATGATAGATTAAGTAAAAGATATGATTTTTTAGCGAGTCAAAAAGATGATTTAGAGTCATCCTCAAAAGAACTTTATAATATTATTGATGAAATGGATGATATTATGAAAAAACGCTTTAAAGAAACATTTGATAAAATATCTACTGAATATTCTATTGTATTTAGAAAAATGTTCAAAGGTGGAAATGGTGTTTTAAAATTAATCGATGAAAATGATTTGCTTAATACTGGAATCTCTATTTTAGCGGTTCCGCCTGGAAAAAAACTTAATTCTACATCAATGCTTTCCGGAGGAGAAAAAGCGCTTACTGCAATATGTCTTATATTTGCAATACTTAATGTTAAACCAGCTCCATTTATTGTTTTAGATGAGGTTGAGGCACCACTTGATGAAGAAAATGTATCAATGTTTGGTGATTATTTAAAAAGTATGCAAAATATTAGTCAATTTATATTAATTACCCATAAAAAGAAAATGATGGAATATGCAAGTAACTTATATGGTGTAACAATGCAAGAGAGTGGAGTGTCTAAACTAGTAAGCGTAAAACTAGAAAATAATGTAGAATAACATTAAAATAGGTTTACAAATTAGTGTTAAGTAATGTATAATAAAAATGTAAAGGAGTACAAGGATAATTTATGGACGCATTAAACAAACTATTACAAGATTTAGGAATATCTAAGGTAAAATTAGCAAAATATTTAGGAGTATCAAGGCAAATGGTTTACAATTATTTGACATTTGAGGATATCAATAATTGGCCAAAAGAAAAGAAAGCATTATTATTTCAATTATTAGAAATAGATTCTTCCTCTTTTAAAGGCTTTGATAAAATTAAAGTAACAACTGAATATATGCTTAGAATTGAAAAGAAATTAAATAATACATCGCAAAAAGAAGAAAATATGACAAATAATTTTGATTTAAGTGGTATAACAAGAGATGATAAATGTCTTTTATCTGATATTGTTTATTTACTTAAGGAAAAGTTAATTGATGGTTCAAAAGCAGAGAAGGGGACAGTACAATACATCTATTACCTACTTTCTTCGATGGAAAATGTACCGGAAATTAAATATATGCTTGCTTATATAGCTAAAACAAATGGATTTATTGATCCGGATGAATTTCTTTATAATGAAGATAAACAATTTATTTTTGAGGGAATATTATATTCTGGTTTAACTTTATATAATAATGGGGGAGCCTCAAAGAGTAAAGTTGCTGAATCAAGAAAAAGATTTATTCGTGAAATTGAACTTAAAAAACAAGAAAAAATTGGCCGTACACAGGCTCTTAATACAATTAGGATTCAAGCATTACATGAACTAGGCTATACTGATATTAATAAAGAAAATGCTACAGAAGTATTTGAAAAAATTGCTGAAATTGAATCTAGAAAAATGTGTGGCATTCCTGAAGATAAAAAGAAATAGGGGACTACCCTATTTTTTTTATGAAATAAATCATGCGTGTATATATATCCTTATTTATATATTAATAAGGTATATATTATAACCTTATTTTATATTTAATAAGGTAAATAATACTTTATTTATATTTAATAATGTTTAATAAATCATAATTTTAAATTTAAATAAAATTTTTTATGATAAAATATTTTTTAACTAAATCAAAAATTTAATTACAAACTTAAATAATATTTCAAAAAAAAGCATCAATGAGCTAATCAATTAATGCTTAAATTTTCTTTATTTTATATCAATTACTTTCTTCGTATAATATATATTATGTTAACTTATGTTTCTTTTTCATTATCTAACTAAACTGATTATTAATATTATTATAATAACAAGTACTATACCAATAGCTACATATAAAAGTATATTACTTCCTAAAGAATTATTATTATTAATATCAACTGTAGTATTTTGATCTTGATTTTGATCTTCTTTAATTGGTTCCTTAGTATTTTTAACATCTTTTACATTTTCAAACATATTGTTTTTTTCTTTATCTTCGCCAACTGCACTATAGTATAATCCATATTCACATGGACTATAAGTTTTAATTTGAGTTGCACTAGTAAATGAATTATTCTTTCCATTAAGCCAATCAGTAAACCAAGTATATTGTTGTGATAAATGATATGAATAACCTATTTTAGATACTTCATATGCTGTTTTACCACCGAATGAGGAAAGAGGTTTATCATAGTCTAAAATTATAGGATTTTCTTTATATAAATGTAAATATAGTTTTTGAATCTCCCAAGGTTCATACCCTACCCCTTCGATTGTATAGTTTTTATCATAAGCAAGTTTATAAGCACTTTCTAAAACATAAGTATTAAGCATATGTTGTCCATGAGAGTACTCCCCTTTTTCATCATGACCTACGACTACATAAGGTTTATATTTTCTTATTTGAGTTACTTCATACTTTATTGCATCTTCGAGTGAAAACCCAGCATTTTGTAAATTTAATAAAGCACCATCCCTTGTTGTTGCCCAAGCATCTGGAAAATCACTTACAACTGGATAATATTTGATTCCCACAGCCCATAATCCATTTAAAAGTTCATGATATCTTAAAACATTATTTGTATGTCTAGTAAAATATACTACTTGAATCTTTTTACCAGCATCCACATATGTTGGCATTAACCCAGCAAAAAAGAGTTGTTCATCATCTGCGTGAGTTGTAAAAAGCATTAAATCTGCAGTATCTAGATTTTTCCAATCTTGTACCATATCAGATAAGTTATCATCATTATAAATATAAATATCCGCTATAGAAAACTCATCATCATACTGAATTTTAAATGTATTAACATTATTATTTACCTTTATAAGTTCATGTAAATAACCATTTTGTCCTACAATATTTTCATAATTATCAAATAAAATTTTTCCTTTTGTAGCATGATCATGATACATAATATAAACATTTTTAATATTTTCATCGCATTCAACTGTTATTGAATAATTTTTAGATTTAGTTAAAAATGTTGAAAAATTATCATCAGTTATATCTTTAGTTGGATAATAACCAACCTTTATTTTACATTCATTTGTAATATCTTTAGCATTTACCATTATAGGTAAAATCATTATAATAATTAAAACAATAAATCTTTTCACTTTATACCACCTTTACTATATATATTTAGTATACCATACTTTATAATTTATTTATAAAAAAATTAAATAATTTTTCAGAATTTTCATCTTCTAAATCTTCAGGATGCCACTGCACACCAATAAAACATTTTTTAGTTTTGTCCTCAACCTCTTCGATTATATCATTGCAAACCGCACCTACATTTAAATCAGTACTTACAACATAGTCTTTATGTCTTGAGTTTACCATTATTTTTTTCTGACCTATTATAGAGTATAATAAACTATCTTTATATATATCTACACTATGCACATACTTATCTTTGCTTTTATGCTCTAAAGTATTTAAATGACCAAATTTACCATTAATTGCTACCCCCATAGTCTGCATACCTAAACATATTCCTAAAAGTGGTTTATCTAACTTATAAAGGTATTTTACTGCCTCAAGTTCTAAAGGATAAATATCATCTCCACCAGGAAGAAGTATTCCATCACAAATATCAATTATTCCCTTAACCTTATTAAAATTATCATTAAAATCAAAAGGTATTAAAATAACCTGGGCTTTACCATTTAACTTATTATATATATTTTTAGGTATATATAATATCTCCTTATTATTTAAATTTTCTTCTCTTGTTAATATTCCTACTCTTTTCATAATTAAATTATAATACTAATTAAGATAATAATAAAGCCTAAAATAAAGCCTAGGTTCATAAATTTATTTTCTTTATAAGAAAGTACCTTAGGAAGCATTTGTTCAATTGATAAAGTTATCATTAAAAAAGCTACACCAGTAAGTATTAAAGAAAGAGTTATTACACTTACAAATCTTGCTAAAAATAAATATGATAAAATTGCCCCAATAAACTCTGAAAAACCACTTAAAAATGTATTTAAAAAGGCTTTTTTGCGACTTTTAGTGGCATAATATATTGGAACTGCTATAGCAATGCCTTCGGGAAAATTATGAAGTGCTATTGCAACTGCCATCTTAATACCTAAATTTAAATCTTTATAACTACTTATGAATGTAATTACACCTTCGGGTAGATTATGCATAATTAAAACAACCATTGATAAAATCCCTAATTTATATAAATTATTTTCATATTTTGATAAAAGATTACTTATATATTTAATTAGATAATAACTGCATAAAAATAATAAGCTAAATAATAATATTGACCATATTTTATATCTATTAATTATTATAAATATTGAACTGGGAAGTAAATCAAATATACTAATTCCAATCATAATAGCAATTGAAAAAGATAAAGAAAATGTAATAAATTTATTTATATTTTGACTTTTAATTTTAACAAACAAAAACACGCAACCTAAACAAGTTGAAAATGATGCAAATAAAGATACTAATAAAGCATTAATTATATTCATAATAAATTATATTTTTTTTGTAAATAATTATTAATAAATTTAATTGACAGATTGTAAAAATAATGTTATATTACTATTGCATTCAATGAATGCTAATGCAAATGTAAATCGCCTCTAGGTGGTGCGAGCAATAAATGATCCTAGTCGTGAAATGTTAATCGCCTCCGAGTGGTGCGAGCAATAAATGATCTCGGTTGCAAATGTTGGGAACCCTAAATCTATTTTAGAGTTTCCATTTTTATTATTTTTTTAAGGAGGAAATGAAATTATGAAAATAATAACAGGATATTTATATCATATTAAAGATGAATTTTTTGATAAAATTAATGCTAAAAGTGTGATGATTAATCATAAAAATGGTCATTCTAGACCTTCATACCTAGCAATAAAAGATGGTAAAATTCTTTGGTTTATTCCTTTAAGTTCTAAAATTCAAAAATACCAGAAAATTGTTAATAGAAAAATTAAAAAATATGGTGAATGTAAAACAATATTAATTAAAGAAATAGCCGGAAATAAGGAAGCAATCTTAATTCAAAATGCATTTCCAACATTAAAAAAGTATATACAAAACAGGCATACTATTAATGGAAAAGTTGTTAAAGTTCCATCTGCAGTATGTAAAGAAATTCTAAATAATTTTAAATATATGCTATCATTAAAAGAAAATGGTTTAAACTTATTTTTTACTGATATAGACTCTATTAAATCTCAGTTATTAAAGGAACTTCAATAATATATACCAATTATTTCCATAGTATTTTTTTCAAAACTATCCATAATATTATCAGGAGGAAATAAATGAGTAATTCAAGAAGTAATGCTAGAACTTGTAAAGCTAAAGCAAGAAACAACGCTAGAAGTAATTCACAATCTGCAAGAAGTAATTCTACAAATGCTAGAGCTAACTCAAGATCTAAATAAGCATTATATATGAAAAAAGGAAGGTAACCCCTTCCCTTTTGTATGTAGTTAATCTCTTGGATGCATTTTATAATCCTCTTTTAAAGATTCATTAGAAAGATGTGAATATATTTGAGTAGTAGTTATATTACTATGTCCTAAAAGATGCTGAATGACTCTTAAATTTGCTCCATTATTAAGTAAATGGGTTGCAAAAGAATGTCTTAATGTATGCGGAGAAACATCCTTGTTAATTCCAGCATCCTTACATAACTTTTTAAGTATTTTAAAAAAGCCCACTCTACTTATAACATTACCAAAATTATTTATAAATACATAATCACTAACTTTAGTTTTTAGTAAAAATGGCCTATAATTATCAATATAATTTTTTAAGGCATTATATGTGCTATCATTCATAGGTACAATTCTTTCTTTACTACCTTTACCAAATATTTTTATAGTGCATTCATTAAAATCAATATCAGATATTTTCATATTACATAGTTCACTTACTCTTATACCAGTGGCATATAAAGTTTCCATCATTGCAATATTACGATAATCATATATTTTAACTGGATTAATATTTAAAAGCCTATCTACTTCCTCGATTGTTAAAAAAGATGGTAATTTTTTTTCAAGTTTCGGAAGTTTAATGGTTTCACAAGGATTAGTTTTAACATACTCAATGCTTATCATATAATTATAAAATGAATTTAAAACAGTTAAGTAATGTGCTCTGGTTCTAGCTACTATACCTTCATCATAAAGAAAATCTCTAATTTCATCAGCATTTAAATTTAAAATATTTTTCTTTTCAAAATGACTATAAAATTTTTTAAGATTTTCATAATAAGAGCTAATTGTATTATTACTTAGTTTCTTTTCATATTTTAAATAATCTATATATTTATCAATGTTTTTTTCTATACTTTCCATAATTTAATTGTACTTTATTTTTATCAAAAAATCTATACTTTTTAATGTTAATTTGATATTATAAATATGGTGATTAAATTGAAAGTTAAATATTTAAGATTGGATAAAGAAAAAAGAAAAGAAGTAAAACAAAAATATTATGAAACTTCTTTGGGTAAATATGTAAAAAAGCAACTTATTTCCTCATTTATATGTGGAGTTTTATGTATTGGAATTGGTATATATCTATTAATAAGTACTAAAGATCCTAAATTTATTGATTATTTTTATAATATAAGTATACTTTTAATAGGATTTGGATTTATATTTGCTATTAAGAAAATTGAAGTTAAAAAGATAAATGAATATGTAATAAAGAATAAAATATAGACTTTATTACATATTTTTTATTATGGAAGATAAATTAAAGAATTTAGATAAAGAAAATATTATTTGGCTTATATATATATTTATTTTTGTAATGGCAATAGTATCAAATTATTATGAAGAAAAATATCTTTTTACTAAAGATTATAAATCAAAAAAAGTATATAAAAATATTAATCTTACAGTACTTGTAATAGGTCTTTTAATATACTTATATTTTGTAATTATTAACTATGAAAATATTAGAAATAGTAAATATGGTTCTTTAAGAGAGTTTGCTTCGATAATGTTTTTTATTGCTGGTACCATTTATTTATATATTGAATATCAAGGACAAAATGAGATTGAAGTTGGTATTATATAAAAAAAGTATGAGCTTTATTTACCCATACTTTTCTTAATTTTATCCAATTCTTCTTTAGATATTTGAACGAATTTTATTATATCTTCCTCTGGTATATTATTTTTGATTAGACTTTTAATTGTTTCATTTTTGACATTTTACTTAATAACTCTTGTCCAAGTTCATTATTATTATATAAATCATAGTTATCTATAAATATTTTTATAAAAGCCAAATCTCTAATAAAACCAGATTTTGAATATAATTTATCAAACTTTTTTATATTTAGTCCTTTCTAAACTCTGACTATTTAAATATAACAAATTATTTTATAACTTGCAATATAAATTTTAAAATCATTTAAACGAATAGTATACTTTATTTTCAAGTTTTATATTATTTTCTTTAGCATAATTTGTTACACTTAATACTTTTATATTATTTTCATATAAAATATCAATTAATTTTTTAACTGCTTTAACTGTCGTTTTATAAGAATCATGAAAAAGAATAATATCTTTATCATTTGCATTTTCTAAAACATATTTTACTATAAAATCCGTATCTTTATATTTCCAATCGTGAGTATCTTTATCCCATAAAATAAATGAAGTATTAAGTGCTTTTAAAATTTTATTATTATATTCTCCGTATGGAGGCCTTGTAAGAGAAAGATAATCTTTTGTAATTTC
Source organism: Mycoplasma sp. CAG:472 (assembly GCA_000437315.1). Lineage (GTDB taxonomy): Bacteria > Bacillota_I > Bacilli_A > RF39 > UBA660 > UBA6448. The sequence continues at coordinate 5,232 of FR899424.1, read as the reverse complement.
ATAATATATTTTATTTGTTTTATCAAAATCATTTATAATATTCTTAATTTTATTTTTTGTAAATAAAGTATGATCATAACTATGATACCCTATCTCACTATTTGAATTATATACTTTTTTTACTAAATCTTTTTGACTAGACATTTTATTTCCCACCATAAAAAATGTTGCGGACATATTATGACTTTCTAAATAATCTAATATTTCTAAGGTATTTTCACCATTTGGACCATCATCAAAAGTAAATATTAAAGTAGTATTATTTTCACCTAAAACAGGAATATTTTTAGGATAACAAATCATAATAAATAGTAAACATAAAATTAAAATATATTTTAAAATATTTTTCATAATTAATTATATGAAAAAAGGAAAAAATTACTTATTTTCCTTTAACTTATATAAAATATTTAATGCTTCGATTGGTGTTGTATTTAAAATATCAATTCCCTCGAGAATATCTTTTGGTTTTTCTTTCTTTTCCTCGAAGTCAAATGATAATTGTTCTTTAACCGGCTCTTTTTTATTTGAATTTTCAAGATTATTTAATATTTCATCTGCTCTTTTAATAAGGCTTTCAGGAAGTCCCGCTAAAGAGGCAACATGAACACCATAACTTTTATCAATAGCACCAGGTTTAACCTTATGAAGAAAGTATAAATTACCATTTTCTTCTTTTGCATCAACATGAACATTTTTAATAGATTTATATTTTTTATCTAATATAGTAAGTTCATGATAATGAGTTGAAAATAAAGTTTTACATTTAATGTTATCACAAATATATTCAATTATACTTTGAGCAATTGCCATACCATCATAAGTTGCAGTTCCTCTTCCTAGTTCATCAAAGATTATTAAGCTATTTTCAGTGGCATTACTAATTGCATTATTTGCTTCACTCATTTCTACCATGAAAGTGGATTTACCTCCGGCAAGGTCATCAGACGCACCAATTCTAGTAAAAATTTTATCTATTATTGGTAACTTTGCAGATTTACAAGGTACAAAACAGCCTATTTGAGCCATTATAATAGTTATTGCAATTTGTCTCATATAAGTAGATTTACCACTCATATTTGGTCCAGTTATTAAATAAGCACATATATTTTCATTCATTTTACAATCATTTGCTACAAAAGAACCTTTTAATGTATTTTCCACAACAGGATGTCTTCCTTCGATAATTTCTAAATCGTGATTTTCATTAAGAAGTGGTCTTACTAAATTATATTTTTCACTATCAATTGAAAATGCTACCATTACATCTAAAAAACTTAAATTATCAGCTGTTTTACGCATATCTTCGACATATGTTTTAACTTCATTTTTAATATCCATAAAAAGTGAATATTCAAGATCAATGATTTTTTCCTCTGCATTTAGAATCATATCTTCTTTTTCTTTTAACTCTGGAGAAATAAATCTTTCGCCATTAGCAAGGGTTTGTTTTCTTTCAAAGCCAAATTTTTCTGCGTCTTTTGCTTGAGCTTTACTTATTTCAATATAATAACCAAATACTTTATTAAAACCAACTTTTAAATTTTTAAATCCTGTTTTCTCTTTAATTTCATTTTCAAATTTAGCAATAAAATCTTTACCATTTTTCTTTATTTCACGAAGGCTATCTAAGTCAATATTATATCCCTCTTTAATAAGATAACCCTCTTTTAAAGTGATTGGAGGATCTTCATAAATACTTTTTTCAAGTAAATCATAAATATCTTTAAAAGGTTTAATTTCTAAATCAAAATTTAATTTTTTAACTATTTCAATTATTTCTGGAAGAGATTTTAAACTTCTTTTTAACTGGAGCATATCTCTTGCATTAAATGAGCCATTTGTAAGTTTACCAGTAAGACGCTCTATATCATATATTTCATCAAGAAGTGAAATAAGATTATCCTTTAAAATAAATTCATCATTAAGTTTTTCAATCATATCATATCTTTTATTAAGCTGTGATATATCCTTAAGCGGTGAAAGAAGTATATTTCTTAGTTTTCTACTTCCCATTGCTGTTTTACATTTATCTAAAAGCCATAAAAGAGAAAATTCTCTATCTTTATTACGAACTGTTTCAGTAAGTTCTAAATTATTTGCACTATAGGCATCCATATATAAATAATCTTCATTAGAAATTATCTCAATATCATTAATTGTCGATAAATCCTTAAGTGATAAAGTTAAATAGCCAAATAAATGTCTAACACCCATTTTACATCTTATATCATTAAGCTTATTATCAATATTTTCCGGAAGAATATCCGCAAGTTCATTATAATAATCAATTTCTATATTATAATCATTTTTTAAAGTATTTATTAAAAGTACTTCTTCATTACCATTAAAAATAATTTCTTTAATGTTATACTTAAATATTTCAGTAATAATTTTATTAATATTTTTTGATACTTTGGAACTTATTAGTCTTCCTGTAGAAATATCTAAAGCTGTTAATATATAAGTATCTGGGTAAACTAAAAGTGATGCTACAAAAGAGTTTTCATATGATTTTAATAGTTCTAGATCGGCAATTGTGCCTTTAGAAATAACATCAGTTACACCTCTTTTTACCATACCTTTAGTGGTTTTAGGATCTTCGAGTTGTTCACATATTGCTACTTTATATCCTTTATTTATAACTTTTTCAATATAACTTTTTACAGCATGATAAGGAACACCACACATTGGTACTCTTTCCTCTAAACCTGCTACTCTACCAGTTAAAGTAAGTTCAAGCTCTTTTGAGGCAATTAATGCATCCTCGAAAAAAAGTTCATAAAAATCACCCAAACGATAAAACAATAATACATCAGCATATTTATCTTTTATCTGCATATATTGAGCCATCATTGGACTTAATTTATTTCTATCTACTTCACATCTTTTCATATTAACTATCTAGTTTGTATAAAGGATTTATCCTTCTTATTAAAGAAAAATCTTCCTCACTAAACTTTTTTCTTGCTTCCTTTCTTTTATAATTTTTCATATTTAAAGTAATATATAATTTTAATATTTCTTTTCGAAGAAGTACTTCAGTTTCAAAATTATCTCTATTTAAAATTATATATTTTATCATATTTTTAATTTCTACAATCTCTTTATCATTGCTTAAAGATAAGTGTTCAAATAAATCACTATAAATTATATTTGCTAAATAAGGTTTATAATTACGTAAAATATTTATTTTTTCATTTACAATATCATTACTAGTTTCTACATCACTATTTAAAAATAGTTCTAATTCTATAAAAGGATCTGTTTGAATACTGTGAAGTATAGCACTAAAAACTTCCATCAAAGTAAATCTTAAAAAATCATTTAAACTTCTTACTTCATAAGTAAGTTCTTTTAAATTATCACTAGCTAAATCCATTATTTTATCCTTAATAATTATTTTACTATAAAAATTTATAATAAGGTCTAATGCTTCTTCTTCATTATTAAGAAATTCATTATAGATGTAGTCTTCATTTACTGTTTTATTAAAACTTACAGCATAATAAAAATTAAGAGTTTTAATAATATTACTTGCAATAAAAGTATCTTCTTTAGTATATAAAATTACAATATTATCATATATTTTTTTAAATTTATCATAATTTTTCTCTTTAACAAGAGAAGCATACAAATTTAATAAATAATTTTCCGCGTATGAATACTCCATAAACCCTCCTTAAAAGTATTATAACAAAATTTATAAGTTATTTAAATAATTAATTGCTTCATCAAAAGTTTCAACCATAACTAGTTCAAATGATAAATTATTTTTCTTATATACTTTTTTGGCTTCATCATAGTTTTCCTTTGGGACAAAGAATATATCAGCACCATCTTTTTGAGCTCCTAACATTTTATATTTTACTCCTCCGATAGCACCAACATTACCATCTTCATCAATAGTTCCAGTACCCATAACTTTTTTACCATGTGATAAATCTTTACTAGTTAATTTATCATATATTTCTAGAGAAAGCATTAATCCTCCGGAAGAACCTGCTTCTGAAGCTTTTGTTTTCATTTCAAGCTTTGGATCACTTTCAAAATCATATTCAGTAACAATACTTATACCTACTTTTTTTTCACCTTCAAGATTAATTACATAAGCATATTTTTCTTTTTCTTTACCATTTTCCTTAACAACAAATGTTACTTTATCATCAAAATCTAATGAATTTATATATTCTTGAAACTCACTTAATTTAGTAAATTTTTTACCATCAATAGATATTATTTCATCTAAAACTAAAAGATTAGTTTTACTTTCCTCGCTAACTAATGTAACATAAGGTTTTTCTAATGTAACATTTATAGTTTTACCAGCTTTTCTATATGCATTTAAACTTGCTAAATAAATTGAATTTTTTAAATCAATTTGTTCTATTTTAAAAAGAGTTTTATAATCTAAACCTGTAATATCCTCTTCATTATATATATCCCAATTAGGTACAAATAACGATAATACAATTGCAGGTACATTTGCTTTCATAACTGAAACATAATTCATATAATAACTACCACTTATTTTATTTTCATTAGTTATTTCTACTCTATTATTTAAATTAATAGAACCTCCGGGAGTATATATCACATAAGGTACTTTATAAAAACATAAAAATATAATCCCTATTAAAATTATTAAACCTTTTAAATTATTTCTAATAAAGTTTTTTAACCAATCATATATTTTATTAAACATTTATTATCACCTAGATAATTATAACAAATTTTAAGAAAAATATGAATAAAAAAAGAATAAATATTATTTTTATAATCCTTATATACTTATTTATTTACTTAATATTCAAAGAAAATACTTCCTTATCAAATATTACTTTTTTAAGTTTTAAAATGTATATTTTAAAAGTATTCCCTTTTTTATTTATTATGATGATCTTAAATAATCTATTATTAAAATGTAATTTTCCTTATTATTTCAATAAAATATTTAAAAGTGATAAATTATATATATTTATAAATTCTATATTATCAGGAAGTCCAATAAATGCGATTCTAATTAAAAATTATCTGGATAATAATTGTATTAATGAAGATAATGCAAGTAAATTATTATGCTTTACAAGTTTTAATAATCCTCTTTTTCTATATAATTATTTAATGTTAATATTAAATAATATTAATAATGTAATAAAGATAATGGGAGTTATTTATTTTACTAACATAGTCATATTTTTATATTGTAAAAATAAAATAAAAATTAATACT
>FR899423.1 GCA_000437315.1 Mycoplasma sp. CAG:472 | reverse complement strand
ATCATCTTGTGCTTTATACATTCCTTTATCTGAGGCTGTAGTAACATTTGCAAAATCGGTTGAAGTAAGAGTTGTCATACTTGCTGCCCCTCCATTATTTGCAAGTATTGTTTCATAACCTTTTTTAACAGTTGTTCCATCTTCTGAAGAACATCCTTTACTTATTGCATATATTTTACCAGTAAAGTTTTTTCCACCTAATTGTGCTTGACTTACATCTAAGTTATAATATCTTCCTATTATTTTCCATCTTACTGATTGAGTACTTCCTAAACTTTTTATTGTGGCACCCTCAACTAGTTTATAATATTTATTTGTGCTATCATAATAACTTTGAATATTAGCATGATCAAAATTTCTTTCTGTAGCAAAATGATTATTTCCATTCATACCATTTACTTCTATTGTTATTTCTTTTGTAGCGCCACTTGTTTTTGTCGTTGTACCTTGTCCATATACATTACTTCCTGCATCATATGCATAAACTATATCATATGTACATGTTGTTAGTAAGTTTGATGAACCTGTAAGTGTTACATCTAAAAATGCAGTATCCTCTTTAGCAGCAATAGTATTATTTGCTGCAGTATAACTCATATTTGCGGCTGGGACTTGTAAATTAAGTTGTGTTGCATTTGAGGTAAATGTTGCATTACCTGGACTTGATGAATTAATATTTACTGCTACATTATTTACTAAATTTACATTAAATGTTCCAAAATATGCAAATGATGCAACTCCTATAATAATTATTAATAATACTGATGCAAATACTGCTAGTGATTTTGTAATTTTACTTTTATCCATAATATCCACCTATCCCTTATAAATACTGGGGTCATTTTTCTTAAATCTAATACATTTGAGAAAAATATTATCGTATTTTTGTACCTTACTACTAAATTATACTATCAATTTATTAAAAAAACTAGAATTAATTTCTAGTTTTTGAAAGTCCTTTTTCTTTAGTTAAATGATAATTTGTTTCAAATCTGTCATAGAAGATATTTTTAAGTTCATAATCTTCATCAAATAAAATATCAAGTAAATAGTTTTTCTTATCTTCGATAGGAATATCTTTTGAAAGAAATAAAAGTTCTTTCAATAATTTTTTATCATCAGTATTATGAGAAAAATATTTAGATTTTTGCATAATTCTTGTAAATAAAATTATATTTAAATTAAGTTCATTAAACTCTAAAGTTCCATTAGGAATTCTAAGTTCTATAGTATTTTTATCTAAACTAAAGGCATTTTTAATATTTAAACTTGCATATCTATCTTTTTGAGCATTACCAAGAAGTGTTGCAAAACTTTTTAAGTTATTTGCATAAGTTTGAATATATTTACCATAAAGATTTAAAATATTCTCATTAATAAATGGAGCATTTGCAATAGCACCCTCTCTTAAAATAGTACCTTCTTTATTAAACATATAAGAAAGTATTTCTTCAGTATTTACATATATATAATAAAGAAGTTGTAAATGAGTAATACTTTCTATATAATCAAATCCAAAATGAATATGACCACCACAATCTTTTGTTGTTTTAAACCCGTTTTCATTTAAAAAATCACATATACATTTTAATCTTTTCATATCTTCATTTGTATAATTTAGTATTGGTGAAGTTATTTCAACTCCATTATAAACAGTACCTTCCTCTTTAAAATGCCAATTATTATAAAGTGTACCTAAAGCAATATATGAAGTATTAAGTTTATGAGAACATTCAAGTTCCACACCAAATGTAATATTTGGATCTACATGTGGATTTATTTCTATTTCAGTTAAATCCTCTTTTATATTTTTTTCATTCGAAGCAATTGCTTTTTTTATACCTTTATCATTTAATAAAGATGTTAGTTCTAATCTAATATTTTTATTATTAATTATTTTTAATAAATAAAATATCATTTCCATATATTTATCATAAGAAAGATGCATTAATTTAAATAATTCATATTTTATTTCTTCACTTTTAACATTTTCTATAACTACTTTTTGTTCATCATATGATTTTAAAGATATAAAATATCTAAATAATAAATCTATACTATTTAAACTAGCAATTAGTTCAAGATTATAAAACCCATTTTCTATATAATAGATTTTTTCTTTATCAGTTAAACTCTTTAAAAAAGATAGTTTATAATTAGAGGTAAGAATATCAAAATTCTTTTGAATATAATTTTTATCTTTTGTAGAAACTATAATTTCTGATATATATTGAGGATTAGTAAGTTTATCTAAAAAAAGTAATTTATTATTTGAATTATTAAATTTTCTTAATATTAACATTAATTCCATTTCTTTTATAGTATCAACTTGCTTTAATATTTTTACTACTAAATCTTCATTTTCTATTCCCTTTAAAACTATAATTTTTGCTTTTGAGGGTAATTTATTTAATAATTTTATATAACTTTCATCATTATTAAAATTAATTTTAAGCGTATCAAATACTAGAAAATGATTATTAAATATTCTTGGATAAACATTTTTATTTAATAAAATTTTTATTTTATCTTCATCATTATTAATAGTTAGTAATATATTTACTATATCTTTTCCTTTACATTTTTTTAAGAATAATGAATTACTTAATAATTTAATTTTATAAGAATCATTTATATCTATAAAATTAGAAATATTATCATATAAATAAGATATTAAAATTGTATCATTTAAAAGATCTTGGTATTTATCAAATATTAATTTAATAAGCATATCAAAAGATAAATCAAATATATTTTGATTTTCATAAACATAGGATTTATATGTTTCTTTAAGAATCCCCTTTTTTTCCATCATAACCCCCATTAATTGACATATATTATATTACTTTACATAAGTATTGTCAAATAACAAAAAAAATATTCCAATTAAGGAATATTTTCACAATTTGTTTTTTTAGCATAAATATAACCACTTAAGGTTTCATTTTCCATATTTGCTTGATGAGTAGTTAAATTATAAAATTTTAATTCAAATGTAAATGTATTTGTTATTTTTGTGCCTTCGCTTATAATCGAGGCATTTGATACTAAAGTTTTCATTGGATTACCAGCATCACTTTTAGACCATGTACTATTATAATCAAAATTTGTTTCTGTGCTATAATTATTTGTACCTGTTAAAGAAGTAACTTTCATAGTAAGTTCTTTTGGAACAACTACTCCATTAATTTTTGTTGCCTCAAGGTATTTAGCATCAGTCTCATCTACTTTTCCATATACTTTTGATGATGAATCATATTCAAAGATTACATCAAATGTACATTTTGTTTTAATACTTGCTGAGGCAGAATCTAAACTTATATTAAATGTTGCATTTGATGTAGCCGCGACTTCATTATTTGCATTAGCTTGACTCATATTAGCCGGAGGTATTTGTAAACTTAAAGAGGCCTTTTCACTAGTAAATACACTTGCAACACCATCTTCGGTTGTAATATTAACATGTACTCTATTATTTGTATCTGCAGTAAATGAACCAAAATAAGCATAAGTACTAGCTATGATAAGTGCTAAGAAAAAAAATATTGAAATAATAATAACTAAAAAATCTTTATTTGTTAACTTACTATCTTTCATTGCCCTCTCCTTATCATAAAACTAATATATCAAATTTTACTATTTTTTTCAATTACTTTATAAATAAAAATTAAAAAAAGAACTATTTTGTTCCTAAAAAATAATTCTTTTTACCTTTTTTAAGTAATATAACTTTTTCTTCGATTAAATCATTTTCAGTAATTATTTTATCTAAATTAGTTTCTTTATTACCATTAATTGATATTGCTCCAGCACTAACCATCTCTCTTGCTTCACGTTTACTTGAGCATATTTTACCTCTTATAAGCATATCTAAAATATTTTCATTTTCAATAACTATGAAATGAGGTACATCCTTAAATTCATTTAAAAGATTTTCCACCCCTAATGAAGAAATATCACCATTAAATAAAGCATTTGCTTGTTTTAAAGCATCTTCATAAGCTTTTTCTCCATGAATAAATGTAATAACCTCTTTAGCAAGAGTTTTATGAGCAAGTCTTTCTTCAGGATGAAGATTATGTTCTTTCTCAATTTTCTCAATTTTCTCTTTAGGAAGGAATGTAAATTTCTTTAGATAATCAATTACCATAGAATCCTCTACATTAACAAAGAATTGATACATTTCATATGGAGTTGTTTTATTTTTATCTAACCAAATAGCTTTACCTTCAGTTTTACCAAACTTAGTTCCATCACTTTTTGTAATAAGGGGCATTGTAAAACCAAAAGCCTCTTTACCATCTTTTTTTCTAATAAGTTCAATACCCGCAGTGATATTTCCCCATTGATCTTGACCAGCAACTTGCATAGTAACTCCTCTTTCATTATATAAATGTTCAAAGTCCATAGCTTGCATTATCATATAAGAAAATTCTGTATAAGTTATACCTGCATCAAGTCTTCTTTTAATAATATCTTTATCAAGCATATAACCAATACTAAAATACTTTCCATAATCTCTTAAAAAATCAATGAAATTAATATTTTTTAACCAATCATAATTATTTACAATTTCAAAGCCGAAAATATCTTTTGCTTGTTTAGTTAAACATTCTACATTATGATTTACTGCTTCATATGATATCATTGCTCTTTCAGCAGTTGGTTTTGGATCACCAATAAGACCTGTTCCTCCACCCACTAAAAGTATTGGATTATGACCTGCTCTTTTAAGTCTTGTGGCAATCAAAAATGATGAAAAGTGTCCAATATGCATACTATCACCAGTTGGATCTGTACCAATATAAAAAGTCATACCACCTTTATTTAATTTTTCTTTTAACTCGGGAGAAGATATATCTTTTATTAAACCTCTCCATTCAAGTTCTTCATAAATACCCATTTTTACCATCCTTTCAAAATAAAAACTCCATAAACATAGGGACGAGTCTTCTCGCGGTACCACCCTATTTTATGAAGTTAATCATACAACTTTTTTCTTTATCGCTGAATATGCGTTTTAGCATCCGAAGGTTGTAAGGCTTCATCACTTGCTAACAAAGTTATTTTAACATAATTATTAAGAGTTTTCAACTTTTTTAATAGCCTCTTTTAAAGCAAAAATTGAATTAATAAGTTTTTGAGTTTCTTTTCTATCAAGTTCAATATACATTTTTTTACTTGCACCATCTTTATTAACTATTGTTGGTACTCCAAAAAATACATCATTTTCTTTATCATAACTAGATACTGTAATAATTGAGTTTTCATTATTTAATATTGCATTAGTAATTCTTGTTAAACACATTGCTACACCATAATATGTTGCTCCTTTTTTATTTATTATTTCATAAGCAGCATTTTTAACATCATTTTCAATACTTTCTTTTTCTTCCTCAGTTAAATATTTATCAATCTTTTCACTACCCACAAGTGCTGAAGACCATAATGTAAACTCACTATCACCATGCTCTCCGATAACATAAGCATTAATATCTTTTGGATTAACGCCTACTTTTTCACTAATTAAAAACCTAAGTCTTGCAGTATCTAAACTAGTACCTGTTCCAATTACTTTATTCGGAGCAAAACCAGAATATTTAAATGTTAAATAAGTCATTATATCAAGTGGATTTGTTGCTATTAAAAAGTAACCATCAAAACCTGATTTCATAACACTATTAATAATCTCTTTAAAAATTTTAGCATTTTTATATATTAAATCCATTCTTGTTTCACCAGGATTTTGATTAGCACCAGCGGCAATAACAATAATTTTTGCATCTTTACAATCTTCATAAGTACCCACTTTTATATCAATCTTTGATGGTGAAAAAGCAAGACAATGATTAAGATCCATTACTTCACCTATTATTTTATCTTGATTTATATCAATTAAAACAAGTTCATTTACTGGCGTACTTTGATTTAAAAGACTATATGCATAACTCATTCCTACATTTCCACAACCAATTATAACTATTTTATTCATATCTACCTACCTTATAGATAAAGTATAACATAATTTTATAATATATTAAATTAAAATTTTAAATTTACCTTTATTTAAATATTCTTTTATATCCATTATTTCTTTTTATCTTTAGGAGTAAACTTTATTACATTTCCATATTTAAAAACTTCTTTTGAAGTTCTATCATAAATTAAAACACCATCATCAAATATTCCATAAACATCTTTACCAGTTTCATTACTAACTTTCTTTAGTTTATTCAAATAATTTTTATTATTAATTGAATGAACATCCATATAAAATGGATCATCAATTACTCCAAAGCCATCGTAAAAAGCAAAATATTTATAATAATTGTTTTTAGCGGTAATAAAATATCTTTTTAACTGAAGTTCTGTTCCAGCACTTTCTCCGATAATAAGTCCTTTATAATATTTTATTTCATATAATATTTCTGTTTTATGTACTACTTTATCAAAAAGCATTTCTGGATTACCTCCGGGAAGAAGTAAAACATTACTTTCTTTTAAAGTTTTTTTAATTTTTTCTTTTGAATCACTATAACAATTTAATACTTTAATATTTTCCTCATTAATACCAAGTTTTTTTAATTCATTAACATATTTATTATATCTTCTTCCACCTTTTTTAAAAAAATCATTATCAAGTAAATTTGCATCTAATTCTGTAGGAAAAGTCCAGGGCAAAATAACAACTTTAGGTTTTTCAGGCAAAATACTTTTTATTTTAGTAAGTGCTATATCCATTCCTATTTCTATTCGACTAAAAAATACACTGTAATTCATATTAAACTCCACCTTCATTATAACTTAATAATTCTAATAAAGGATGATAATCATTATTATCAATTTTACTTCCTTAAGAAATCTACTACCTCAATTAACTTCATTGAATGTGAACCTTTTATTAAAATAGTATCTTTTTCCTTTAAAATAGAATTTAAGTTATTTATTAATTCGTTATTATTTTTAAAATAATATGTTTCTTTATTATTTGTTATTAATTTTTCATAAGTATATTTAGAAAATTTTCCTACACATATAGTTACATCAATTTTATTTTCTATTATACTTTCAGCAACTTTTTCATGAATATCTTTTGCAAAACTATCTACCTCAAGAATATCCGCGAAAACAAATACTTTTCTTCCTAAGATTTTACTTAAAAGACCTAATGAATTTTTAACTGAATCTAAACTTGCATTATAAGTATCATCAATTATAGTATATTTTTTTGTTTCAAATTTTTCTAATCGATGAGGACTTAATTTAAAATTTTTTAAAGAGGTTTTAATATTTTCTTTAGAAACACCTAAAGACTTTCCAACAGCATAAGCAAAAAGTGCATTATAAATAAAAGCATTACTGCCAACATTTAATTTTATATTTTCATCATTAATCTTAAATTGTGATGAAAAAGCATCTTCCTTTATATCTGTTGCCATAAAATCACTTTTATTTTCTATACCTATTGTCACTAAATTATCATATTTGACTTTCTGAAGCATATCATTATCATTATTTATAAATAACATACCACCATTCATACCATCAAGAACCTCAAGTTTAGCTTTTAAAATATTTTCTCTACTTCCAAGGTTTCCAATATGAGCTGTTCCTATATTAGTAATAACTGCCATAGTAGGTTTTGCTATTTTAGATAAATAGGAAAGTTCTTTCATATGATTCATACCCATTTCTACAATTAAAGCATCATGATTTTTTAAACCTAAAATAGTAAGGGGTACACCAATATTGTTATTATAATTTTCTTTTGTACATAAAACATTATATTTTGATTTTAAAACTTCATAAATCATATCTTTAACTGATGTTTTTCCTACACTACCAGTTATTGCAATAACAGGAATGTCATATAAATTTCTTTTATAAGATGCAAGGCATCCAAGAGCTAAAATTGTATCCTCTACAAGAATAATAGTACCAATTTTTTCCTTTATTACATCTTCATTATCTAAAATACATACACTTGCACCATTTTTAATAGCATCTTTATAAAATAAATTACCATCAAAATTATCACCCTTAATACCAACATAAACATCACTAGTATTTATAGTTCTTGTATCTTTAGAAAAATTTTCACATACTATATTTTCATCACCACATAATAGTTTTCCATTACATATTTTTATTATATCTTTAACTGTCATAACACTTTCCTCTTTCACAACAATTATACCATGATTTTTTATTTTTAGTACTTCTATTTAAATTAGTTTAATATTTTATTCAATAATTCATTTAATATAATTTTATCTTCCATCAAATTAATAGCAAAACATTTTTTTCCTAAATCTTTAAAAGATGATCCACAAGAAAATAGTTTTTCTCTATCTAATATTATAAATCTATCGTGAAATATATCTTTTCGTATAAATTCTATATTATTAAATTCTTTTTCATATTTTGCTATTAATAAATTATCCATATTCTTAGAAATAATCTTTATGCTTTTTTGCAGTGTAGAAAGATACATTAATAGTTCCTTATCAGCATAATTATCCACTATTATTATTTCTTCTTTGGCAGATTCAAATATTTTATTTAATACATAATGTGATTTAAACAACTGATTTTCAAAAAATAAATATTCTTTTGTAATCTCTTTAGGGTCAAACATGTCAAACAATTGGTTTATTCTTTTTGTATTATTATCAACTTTATCTTCTAAAAGTAACATTCTATTTGGTAACATATATTTATTGTAATTAATATAATGTCTCATTCTAACAAAGGTGTCCATAATTGCAATTGATACTTTGGTTGCAACACTCGATTTTAATATTGTAGCAAGCATATAAATTCCTTGCTCAGTAAAGACTCTTGGTAAATATCTTCTACCTCCATAATTATTTACCCCACTTGAGGTCGCAAATTGCGACCTCAAGTTATTTGCTTCATCTTTTGTTAATTTCCAAGAAATTCTCTCTGGAAATTTATCAATATTTCTATAATAAGCCTCATTAATTCTTTTTGTTTCAACTTCATAAAGCATTGCTAAATCAGAATCAAGCATAACCTCTACACCTCTAACTTCATATACTAAATTTTCTATTTTATTTTCAATTAAATCATTCATTTTTGCCTCCATAAAATACATTCAAATAATTTTTATAATTTTGATTTCCAACTTGAGGTCGAAAAATTCGACCTCAAGTTATATTTATATAATTTTACATAATTTCTCTACCATCCTTTCAAATAAAAAAGCAGGAAAATACACCTTATATAAGATATATTTTCCCGCATCATATGTGATTCTTCCTCACCCAAGAAACACATGCTATCGACATTTAGATGTCATATTAACACTTGTGAGGTTTAATTAATACATTTAAATTATAACAAACATTTATTTGTTAATCAATAGTTTTTATATTTATTAAATATTTTATAATTTTGAAAAATATTTATAAAGTTCATTACATTTTTCATTACTCATAGCCTCTATATTTTTAAATGGATTTTCTATATTATATTCATTATATTTAGAAAAACCTAAAGTATGAAATGGTAAAAATTCTACTTTAACTATATTTTTTATTTTTGAAATATATTTTTTTAAATCATTCATATATTCTTTAGTATCATTTATTCCAGGAATAATTACTACTCTAATAATTACTTTAGTATTTACTTCATTAAGTTTATTTATAAAATTATCTACTACTTCAATATTACCCTCAGTTAAATAATTAAACTTATCTGGATAAACTGACTTTATATCAAGAAGCACATAATCAAACATTTTTAGTAATTTTAAATTTATTTTTGTAGAATATCCAGAAGTATCTAAGGCTATATTAATATTTTTTCTTTTTAATTTCTTAACAAGTTTATATATACTTTTTTGTGATAAAAGTGGTTCTCCTCCAGAAAAAGTTACTCCCCCATTACTTTTATAATAGGGCTTATTATTTAATATAAGTTTATAAAGTTTTTGATAATTAATATCAAGTTTATTAATTTCTTGTTGCATTTCTGGATTATGACAAAACTTACATCTTAAGGGACAATTATTAAAAAATATAACTGTTCTAATGCCTGGACCATCAACACAAGAAAAACTTTCTATTTTAGATACTGATAATTTAGAGTTTATCATGGAAAGTCCTTGAAATAACTTCGAGTTGTTGCTCTTTAGTAAGTCTATTAAATCTAACTGCATAACCAGATACTCTTATTGTTAAAAGTGGATATTTTTCAGGATTATTCATAGCATCAATTAAAGTTTCTTTATTTAGAACATTAACATTTAAATGATGTCCTCCCTTTACAAAATAACCATCTAATAAATTTACTAAATTATTTACTTTTTCATCAGCATTTTTTCCTAAACTATCTGGAATAATAGTAAAAGTATTTGAAACACCATCAAGAGCATATTTTTGATAATCTATTTTTGCTACTGAATTAAGTGAGGCTACTGCACCATTTTTATCTCTTTCATGCATTGGATTTGCTCCAGGTGCAAAAGGCTGACCTTTCTTTCTACCATCTGGTGTACTTCCTGTACTTTTACCATAAACTATATTCGAAGTAATTGTTAGTATAGACATAGTGGGTTTTGCATTTTTATATGTTTTTACTTTTTTTAATTCATTATAAAAGTAATTTAAAACATCCTTTGCAATTTCATCAACTTTATCATCGTCATTTCCAAATTTTGGATAGTCTCCCTCAATAATAAAATCTATAGATATGCCATTTTCATCACGAATAGGTTTTACTTTTGCATATTTTATCGCAGATAAACTATCGACAACTACCGAAAGTCCAGCAACACCATAAGCCATTAAATGATTTACATCTGTATCATGAAGAGCCATCATTACACTTTCATAAGCATATTTGTCATGCATATAGTGAATTACATTCATCGTATTAGCATAAAGTTTTGCAACTTTTGAAATAACTAGGTAATAATTTTTTAAAACTGTTTTATAATTTAAAATTTTTTCATTATTCTTAGGAATATTTTCAAAAACTTTAACAATTTCAATTTCATCTATTCCACCATTAATTGCATATAAAAGTGCTTTTGCAAGATTACATCTAGCTCCAAAAAACTGCATATCTTTACCTAACCTCATTGCCGAAACACAGCATGCAATACCATAATCATTTCCAAATATTTTTCTCATTAAATCATCATTTTCATATTGAATTGAATCTGTTTTAATAGATATTCTTGAACAATATTTTTTAAAATTAATTGGTAAATCTTTACTATATAAAATTGTTATATTAGGTTCAGGGGCAGGTCCTAAATTTTCAAGTGTATGAATAATACGATAACTTGTTTTTGTAACAAGTGACTTTTTACTATGCATTCCTCCAAGTGAACAAGTTACCCAAGTAGGATCACCAGAGAAAAGTTCATCATACTCTGGAGTTCTTAAATGCCTTACAAGTCTTAACTTAATAACAAAATTATCAATAATTTCTTGAATCATACTTTCCGTAATAGTCTTTTCTTTTAAATCTTTTTCGAAATAAATATCAAAAAAAGCATCAACTCTTCCTAAGCTCATCGCAGCACCATTATTTTCCTTAACTGCCGCTAAATAGCCTAAATAAGTCCACTCTACTGCCTCACGAGCATTTTGCGCAGGAACTGAAATATCAAATCCATAACTTTTAGCCATTAAAGTAAGCTGTTTTAAAGCCTTTATTTGCATACTTATTTCTTCGGAAAGTCTAATAACATCATCACTCATATCATGTGAAAGATTTTCCTTATCTTCCTGTTTACATTTAATTAAAAAGTCTGTTCCATATAAAGCAATACGGCGATAATCTCCAATAATTCTTCCTCTTCCGTAACTATCTGGAAGACCCGTTAATAAATGTACATGTCTTGCAAGTTTCATTTCATCAGTATAAGCATCAAAAACACCATCATTATGGGTTTTCCTAAACTCATTAAAATACTTATCAATACTTTCATCAAGTTTATAACCATAAGAATTAAGTTCATTATAAACCATTCTTATTCCACCATAAGGATTAATCATTCTTTTAAGCGGTTTATCTGTCTGAAGCCCTACAATTACATCATCTTCTTTACAAATATATCCAGGTGAAAAGTTATTGATACCACTTAATATTGAAGTTTCTATATCTAAAACTTTTTTATTTAGTTCTTTTTTTAATAAATCATTTACTTTTTCCATTACTAAGTTTGTTTTAGGTGTAGATTTACATAAAAACTTTTCATCACCTAAATATTCCTTATAATTTAGTTCAATAAAGTTTTCTACATCAATTTTTTTACACCAATTACCTTTTACAAATTCATCATAATATTTCATTTTTTTACCTCCTAGTATAAATAATATTATCATAAATTTTCAAAATGTTTTGTTGCAATTGCAACAATTTTACATTTATAATTATTTTTATATTCAATATAAAAAGATTATTACATAACTATAATAATCTTTCTCATACTATAAAATTTATTTACCCATTATTTGTTTAATTTCTTCTTCATTAATAATCTTTATATTAAGAGTAAGGGCTTTATCATATTTACTACCAGGATCTGTTCCTACAATAACTGCATCCGTATTTTTAGATACAGAACCGGTAACAGTACCACCATTATTTTCAATAAATAATTTTATTTCATCTCTTGGAATACCCTCAATAGTACCTGTTATAACAAACTTTTTATTAGTAATATTTTCATTAAATGTTTCTTTTTCACCTAAATAATTCATATTAATATTTAATTCTTTTAATTTTTTAATAAGGTCAAGATTTTTACTAAAATAATCTATAATTGAACTAGCAATAATACTTCCTATATCTTTTATATTAGTTAAAGTATCTTTGTCTGCTTCGATTAAATTATCAATATTTTCAAATCTTTTAGCAAGTATTTTAGCGGTTTTACTACCAACATTCGGAATTCCTAAACCAAAAAGTAATCTTTCTAAACTATTATGTTTAGAGTTTTCAATGGAATTAAGTAGATTTTCCACACTTTTTTCACCATAACCCTCGAGAAGTTTTAAATCATCTTTATATTTTTCTAAATGATAAAAATCATCAATATTTAAAACATACTTCATATTGTATAAATCTTCAATAATTCTATCACCAAGACCATCTATATTCATTGCATTTTTCGAAGCAAAATGTATAAGAAGTTCAATATTTCTCTTAGGGCAATCATCATTTACACAAAAATAGTCTACAGTACCCTCTTTTTTTACTAAAGCACTTTTGCATATTGGACAGTTTTTAATCATTACAAAGTCTTTTTCCTTACCTGTTCTTCTTTCTGGAAGAGCACGAATTACCTCAGGAATAACATCTCCTGCTTTATGAATTGCCACAATATCTCCTATTTTAAGTCCAAGTGATAAAACATTATCTTCATTATGTAAAGTTGCTCTTGATATAGTTGAACCCATTACTATAACAGGATCTAAAACAGCATTCGGAGTTATTTGGCCTGTTCTTCCAACAGTAAAAATAATATCTTTTAATTTTGTATAAACTTCGTCATTAGGAAATTTATAAGCTATTGCCCATCTTGGATATTTTGCTGTATATCCTAAGTTTTTTTGAGCATCAAGTTCATTAACTTTTATAACAACACCATCAATATCATATGATAGACTTTCTCTTTCTTTAGCAAGTTTATCAATATATTCTTTTATTTCATCAATAGTAAAAACAAGTTTATTCCACTTTGTATTAACCTTAAATCCAAGTTTAGCCATAAATTTCAAAGCTTCATAATGAGTCTTTAGATTATAATCTTCTGGATTAGGTAAATGATAAATAAATACATCAAGATTTCTTTTGGCCGCTACTGAAGAATCAAGCTGTCTAATAGAGCCTGCTGCTGCATTACGGCAATTTTGCAAAAGCGGTTTTCCTTCTTTTTCTCTTTCTTCATTTAAAGATTTTAAAGTATCTTTATGCATAAATATTTCTCCGCGTACTTCAATATCTATTTTTTCTGATAAAACTAAAGGAACATTTTTTATTGTTTTAACATTATGAGTTATATTTTCTCCAGTAGTTCCATCGCCTCTGGTGGCCGCTCTTACAAGTACACCTTTCTTATAAACAAGTGATACAGAAAGACCATCAATTTTTTGCTCACATACAAAATGAGGTGATATACCAGCATCTTTTATTTTATTATAAAAACTTTCTATTTCCTCAATATTAAATACATCAGGTAGTGATAACATTGGTATTTCATGACGAACTTTTTCAAACTTAGAAATAACTTGTCCACCTACCCTTTGAGTAACTGAATCAGGTCTTTTATATTCAGGATATTTTTCCTCAAGAGTTTCAAGTTCCTTTAGATACTTATCATATTCTTGGTCAGTAATACTAGGACTATCTAGTGTATAATATTCATATGCTGCTTTATTTAAAATATCAGTTAATTCATCTATTCTTTCTTTCATAATCATTCCATAAATTTTCAGGGTATATACCATTATTTATATAATCTCTTATTTTTTCTTGTACCATAGGAAGATCTTCTTTATAAGTCATTCCTATCCAAGTTGATGGTGTACTTAAAACATTTACTTTACCCATTTTTACGTATTCATCCACTACATCAGGAAGTAAAAACTCCCCAGTAGATAAATCAGCATTTTTTAAAAAATCTATAAGCATTGTTTCTATTTTTTCAAAAATATCTGTATTAAAACCATACATTAACATTGAACAAGGATTATCTTTACTAACCTCAAAAGAGGGTTTTCCATTAAGTGGTGTGCAAAATACTTTATCACCATCAATCTTAACTTTACTTTCAATAATAGTTTCTATTTTATTATTATTTGATAAAACTACTCCTCTTTTAACTTCTCCCTCATCTGAAAGTGTTGCACCAATTGGATAACCTACAACACATATTCCTTCATTATTATCAAGGTAATTACTTAATATTTCAAAACTTTCATTACCATAAAAATCATCGGCTGAAATAAGTCCAAAAGGTCCTTTTACTTTATCTTTTGCACAGTATAATGCATGTGCTGTTCCAAGTGGTTTTACTCTATCAATTTTAATGTTTAATGGTATATTTTCCATTTCTTGATAAGCATATTCAACCTCTATTCCATTAATTCTTTGTGAAATAGTTTCCTCGAATGCCTCTTTGTTTTCTTTTTTAATTACAAAAACTACCTTTGTAAAACCAGCTCTTTTAGCATCATATACTGAATAATCTATTAAAAATTCATTTGATGGGCCTACTGGTTCAAGCTGTTTAAGTCCTCCAAATCTTGATCCCATACCAGCCGCTAAGACTACTAAAGTTTTTTCCATATTATTTCACCTTCCTAATTCCTTTATAATTTTTTAAAAACTTTTTAACACCAAATCTTTGGTGAAATGCAATTGTTATAAATTTATCATCAACACTTACTACTACACCTTTACCAAATGTTAAGTGAGTAACAATATCTCCATTTTTAAATTCTTCACCTGAAGTGTTATCATCTGAATATAATAATTTTGTTTTAAGCGAATGCATTTCATTTTTAGTTTCCTCTTTATCTAGTAAATTATCACTAATTTCACTAATAAATCTACTCGGAGGATTCATCTGCATATTACCATAAAGCATTCTTCTTCCTGCATTAAGTAAATAAAGTTTTTCTTTTGCACGAGTTATAGCAACATACATAAGTCTTCTTTCTTCCTCAAGTTCTTCATCATCATATAAAGCTTTTGAAATTGGCATAATATTTTCCTCAAGACCGATTATGAAGACGACTTTAAATTCAAGACCTTTTGCTGAATGCACTGTCATAAGAGTTACTGCATCAGAATCTAAAGAATATTCAGCAGCATCTGATACAAGAGAAACCTCCATTAAGAAATCAGATAAGTTAACATTACCAGTTTCGTTTTCATAAGTTTCAGAAACACTTCGAAATTCCATTAAGTTTTCAAGTCTGATATCACTTTCAAGACTTTTATCATTTTCATATGTTTCTTTCATTTTAGATAACTCTAAAGTTTTATCAATAAGACCAGTTATCGAAGTATCTTTACTTATTTCAATTAAATTTAAAATTAAATTTTTAAATTCTAATTCTTTACCACTATCAATTGCTTCGAACATTGATATATTTAAACTTCTTGCTTTTTCTCTCAAGTTTTCAATAGTTTTATCACCTATTTTTCTTTTAGGTTCATTAATAACTCTTTCAAGTGATACATCATCACTAGGATTAGCAATAAGTTTTAAATATGCAAGTAAATCTTTAATTTCTTTTCTTTTATAAAAATAAAATGAACCAAACACTTTATAAGGTATATTAGCTTTAACTAAAGCATCTTCGATTGAACGTGATTGAGCATTAGTTCTATAGAAAATAGCCATATCTTTACGATTATAACCTTCTTCATATAGTTTTTGAATTTCATCAACTACTCTTTTATTTTCCATAGAATCATTAAATGTTCTAATATATTTTATTTTTACTCCTTGACCTAAATCTGAAAATAAATCTAAATCTTTTCTTTGTTTATTATGTGATATTACTTCATTAGCCGCATCAAGTATTGTTTGAGTACTACGATAATTCTGTGGAAGTTTTATTACTGTGCAACCTTTAAAATCTTTTTCAAAATTTAAAATATTTTGATAATTTGCTCCCCTGAAAGCATAAATAGATTGAGATGGATCTCCGACTACAAAAAGATTTAAATATTTTTTAGAAAGTAGTTTTACAAGTTTATATTGTACTTCATTTGTATCTTGATATTCATCTATTAAAATATATTTAAATTTATCTTGATATTTTTCTAATACTTCTTTATTACTATTAAATAATTCTACTGGTTTTTTTAATAAATCATCAAAATCTAAAGTATTATTTCTTTTTAATATTTTTTCATATTCATAATATATTTTTACCGCTATTTTCTCATTTTCTGAAATTAAAAAGTTAGCTATTTCACTATCTGAAAGCATATTATTTTTAATAAAGGAAATCTTACTTTTTATAAAAGCAGGACTTATCATTTTATCAGTGATATTAATGTCTTTCATTATCTTTTTTATAATACTTGTTTGATCTTCAGTATCTATTAAAGTAAATGCTGATGTTAAATTAAATAAAGCACTATTTTCTCTAATTATTTTTAAACCAAATGAATGAAATGTTCCAATAAAGGCATCATGTGCATTTATAATGTTATTTACTCTTTCTCTCATTTCTCCAGCTGCTTTATTTGTAAATGTGATAGCAAGTATATTGTATGGTTTTACTCCATTTTCTATCAAATTAGCAATTCTTGTTGTTAATACTTTTGTTTTACCAGAACCCGCTCCAGCGATAACTAAACACGGACCATCCTTGAATGTTGCCGCTTTTTTTTGTTCATTATTTAATTTTTCTATATAGTCCATATTTCACTCTCCGTAAAATAATTATATCAAATTTAATTAAACTATAAAAGGTTATAGACACTTTTATTTATTTTTTGTATAATTTAAATGGTGATAAAATTGAAAAAGAAAATATTATTATTAGGATTATTAGTTTTTATGATATGTGGTTGTTCAAGAAATAATGAAAAGCCTAAAGAAAATCCAATTGTAACAATGAGTATCAAAGACTTTGGTGATATTAAAATTGAACTTTATCCTGATGTTGCTGAAAATACAGTGGCAAATTTTGTAAATTTAGTCGAAGATAAATTTTATGATAATAATACTATTCATAGAGTTCAAAAAGGTTTTGTAATCCAAGGTGGAGATCCTACAGGTACAGGAACTGGTGGACCTGGTTATTCTATTAAAGGTGAGTTTACTCAAAATGGATATCGTAATAATTTATCACATACTAAAGGTGTTATTTCAATGGCAAGAAGTTCTGACCCAGATTCTGCAGGAAGTCAATTTTTCATAGTTTTATCTGATGAAGCAGCACCATCACTTGATGGAATGTATGCTGGATTTGGTAAAGTAATCGAAGGCATGGATGTTATTGAAAAAATAGAAAATACTGAATTTGAAATTGATAATGAAGTTTATGGAACACTTAAAAAGCCTCTTACAATTGAAAAGGCTACAGTAGACACTAAAGGCTATACTTACAAAGCAACTAAAAAATAGTTACTTTTTTATTTTGAGTAATACTATGAATATCACTTATACTAATATGAGCATTTTTATCTATTCTTTTTATATTTGTTAAAACCTTTTTAATATCTTTTTTGCTGCACTCTATAATAAACATTTTATCTTTATTTTTTAAATTAATCTCAGTTATAAAGTCAGTTCTTTCCCTTAAGAAATTTGAAAGAATTTCTCCCTCTTTAGTAACAATCATAATATTTACTTTTCCTTTAATTAAATAATTTGTTATAGTGCCACCGATTAAATTACCTGTGCTATAACCAAGAGCATAACTTATAGGAATCCATATTGAATCGATATTTACATTAATTGCTTTTCTAGCTACAATAAACCAAATAAGTATTTCAAAAAAAGAAATAATCGTAGAAAATATTGTTTTACCTTTTAAAGTAAAAAAAGTTCTTATTGTATTAAGGGAAACATCAAATATACGAGCAAAAAATATTTCTATACAAATATTAATCATTTTATAAGTCTTCTTACTTTAGAAAGAGCACACTTTTCAATTCTTGATACTTGAGCCTGTGATATATTTAAAGTTCCTGCAATTTCAGTTTGAGTTTTACCAATTACATATCTTTCTAATAAAATATTTTTTTCTCTGTCATTTATTTTGTTTAAGGCTTTATAAAGTCCTATCATTGTATCATTATCAATACTTCCCTTTTTATTATCCGCAAGACGCTCCTCAAGATAAATAGCATTATCACCATCATTATAAACTGGTTCAAATATACTAACCGGATCTTTTAAAGAATCTAAAGCAAATCCTACATCATATTCACTCATTGAAAGACTACTTGCAATCTCATAACACTTTGGTTCCCTACCATTTTTATTAATAAAATCTTCCTTAAATCTTAATATTTTATAAGCATCATCTTTAATACTTCTTGCAATACGCATTTGAGTATTATCTCTTAAGTATTTTTTAATTTCACCAATAATAAGGGGAACAGCATAAGTAGATAGTTTCAAATTATACGATAAATCAAAATTATCTACTGCCTTTATTAAACCAATTACCCCTACTTGAAATAAATCATCTTGGTTAATACCTGTTTTACTAAAATTTTTAAGTACGGATAAAACTAGTTTTAAGTTTCCATTTACAATATCCTCTTTTGCATTTAAATCTCCTGCTTGATATAATTTAAATAATTTAATATTTTCTTCATGGGTTAAACATTTAAGATTACTTGTATTTATCCCTGTAATATCTACTTTATAATTACTCATATCTTTTTCCTTTCAAAGATATTTTGGTAAAAAACAAAGATTTTTATTCACAAATAAAAAATGTGAAACTTTTTTATTGTTTTTCTTATTAAAAGTTTCACACAATATTTAAATTTTGCGATAGCATTTATTCATTAGAAAGTTCATAATTTCATCATCAATGTCACTTTCATAATACTTTATAAGTAGATTTTTATATTCTGAAACTAAATTATCTGGTATAACTATTAAACCTTTTCCTTTGCTAATTAAATAATGATTAGCAAATATTACTGAAGTTCTTTTATTTCCATCAATAAACATTTGAGATTTAACTACATATAATAATAATTTAATACTTTTTTGAACATCATCAATATCTAAACTAAGAATATTATTTAAATTATCTTTTATATCAGCCTCAATTGGAAGTTCAGGTGTCCAAGACGTACCACCAATTTTAACTGGAGTTGTTCTAAGACTTCCCGCTAAATAATAAAATCCTTCCTCAACAAATTTGTTTATAGAACATAAAATATTATAATCAGTTTTACTTAAAATAACATTTTTATTTAATATAAATTCCCAAGCGTGTTTTAAATTAACAACTTTTAATATATCCTCCGAAGACATATCATTTACTTTTCCACCTTCAATAATACTTTCAGTGTCAGAAAGTGTTGTAGCAATTCCCTCAAGTATTGCTTGATTATAAATCGTATCTACTAAATGTTTTCTTGCAAAATCAATATTTTTAGCAACATTTAAAGGTAAATCTTCATCAAAATAATTTAGTTTATTTAATTCTTTTTCTATATTACGAATAGATTTTTTTAATGTTTTAGCTTTAATATTATTATTTAATACTAAATTATATAATTCTTCTGTGTATTCACCCACATATTTTGTGGATTGTAAGCCATCCTCTTTTGTATGCAAATAGATATATTTTTTGCTATCTTTTTCCCTAATTTCAATAGCTCCATATACAAGTTCATTAAGTAAAGTTACATATTGTCTTTTTTGATTCAATAAATTTAATATTTTTATTTGATTTTCCATATCAACACCACCGCTATCATTATACAACAAAAAATAAAAAATGTGAAACTTTTTTAATGTTTTTATTATTAAAAGTTTCACACTAATTATCTTCGATATAAATTATATCTATATTCTCTTTCAGCCTCATGTTTTAAATAATTTGCATCTTTACAAATATCTTTCATAATTTTTTCTTTACTACAAATTCTATCTTCATTACCTTTAAATTCTGCATAGATGTATATTCTTTTACAAGGAACCTCTAAACTATTTAAGGCCTCTTTTATAAAATTTAACATTTCTTTAGAATCTTCTTTTCTAACATTAAAATCAAATCCTAGATATTCAGGTCCACCACATCTTACATCAACTGGATCATTTATAGTGCAATCAACACCAATTCTTACAATATCAATCATATTTACCTCCATGTGAGAAATATTTTACTAAAATTTTAATTTCATGTCAATTTCAATATTCTAGATAAGCCTTTTTTGATTTTTAAGCGATTTACCATTTTATCAAAATTATTATTTATAATATCAAGATTGTATGGAAAATCTATTAGGTAATTATCTGGTCCATATATAGTTTCACTCCCATCAAGGTCAATCAAAACAACATCTTTTGTTTCTTCATTTACAAGAATGTTATCCTCTTTCACATCAGTTGGAACAATATTTTCCATAAGTAAATTGCAAACAAGTTCATAAACCTTATTTAAATATATGACTAATTTTGAATCTTCTACCCTTGTTGAGATTTCTTTTAAAGTTGTATAATTTTTAAGATAATTCATTTGAATACCAACGAGTAATCCATTATAAGATAAAACTCCAGTAATTAAACTAGCCAATTTTGTCCTTGCTAATCTATTTAATTCATTTAATTTTTTATAAGGATTTCCTAATTCAAAATTTGTTAACTTTTCAATTTCAAGTAAGCTGTTTACTTCATCATCTAAAAAGCATTCATCTTTATTAATATACGTTTTTATAAAATCCCTATAATATATTTTATATAATTTATTATTATCTAACACTATTTTTCCAAATTGACCTTGAAAGATTGGATTAGGATTTAATAAATAACTTAAAAATTTATCTTTACTAATTTCTATAACTTGCATATAAAACCTCATTAAATCTATTATATACAAATTAATTTTAAAGTGCAATCAATATTTATCAATATATTTTATTTGTTTTCAAAACTTTAATGCAATTCTTAACCAAGTTTTAAAAGTAATATTATTATACTATTTAATATATTTTTTAAGAATATAAAGTTTAACAAATTTATTTTCACAAATTTTACTTATAAATTGTCTTCTTCAATAAATTCAAATGTTTCATTAATTAAAGATAATTTTTCTTTTAAAAATTCTGGCTTAATTGGACTATTTATTAAATCTTTTATATCAATCCATTTATAAATTATATTTTTTTCTTTTTCTATTCCATCAAATTCATTTTTTTCTAAAAGTTTTGAATTATTAGGAACATCCACTAAATAGCCTAAAATATATTGATGCTGTTTTTTACCATCAAAACTAAAAAAATATTCTGAAAACCAAAGTGGTCTTATTACTTTAGAATTTTTTTCACCTGTTTCTTCATAAATTTCTCTGGTAACAACATCTTTACCTCTTTCAAGTGTAGCAATAGCTCCTCCAGGTAAAGCCCAAAACTCATCATTTTTTCGTTTTTGAAAAAGTATTTTTCCTTTCTTTTGAATTACCGCAACAGCTCTTGCGCTAAACTTCACATCACCAATCATTAATCTGATATCTTCCATTTTACCTCCTTTTTAATGGTTCATTCCTATTAGATGATTAAAATCTAATTATAGTATATCAAAAAAACTTAGACATTTCTATCTAAGCTTATAAATTATTTTTTGCTTTTGATTGTGACTTATACAGCAGCAAATCCAGGAAGCAAACCATATTTTAATGAATTGCTTACTATGACTCATTAAACATATTTATAGTTTTCAATATTCTATTTAAATATTCTAAATCATTTAGTTTATGAATCCCAAAGCATTTCTTCCCTAAATCTTTAAAACTTGCTCCACTAGAATATAATAATTTTCTATCAATTATTATAAATCTATCATGAAATGAATTATTATTTATAAAAGTTACATTGTTATATTGATGTTCATACTTACTTTTTAATACATTATTTATATTATTTGATACTATTATTATTTTTTTATTAATACTTTTCAGTATATCCAATAATTCTTTTCCTGCATAATTATCAATTATAACTATTTCCTTATTGGATTTACTCAAAATTTCCATAAGAAGTGAGTATGCATCATACAACTCATTTTCAAAGAAAATTTTATTCATTTCTTTTTCTTTAAATTTATCTAATGTACTTTCTAAAAATAATAATCTATTTTCATGATTAAGAAGTATTTCATTATTATTAGCAAAATATTTTCTCATTTTTACAAAAGCATCTATAATTTCTATATTTACTTTAACTGCTATATCACTTTTTAATAATCCAGATAGCATCATGATACCTTGTTCAGTTAAAACATATGGCAAATACTTATAATGTTGTCCACGTAAATTATTATTTTTGTTTAAGGTCGCAAATTGCGATCTTAAAGACAGGTCGCTAATTTCTTCATTTGTTAGTTGAAAGCAAAAAGAACTTGGAAATCTATTAATATTTCTCTTAATTACTTCATTTATTCTTCTAGTTTCCACATGGTAGAGTTTTGCAACATCAGATGATAACATAACTTGTACTCCTCTAACTTCGTAAATCATATCTTCAATTATTATTTTCTCTTTTTCTGTTAATAAATTCAATATGTATCCTCCTTTATTTTTTCTATTTTAATAGTATAACCTAATGGGCCTAATATTTTAAATAAACTTTTAATATTAGGTGGATATATACCCGCTTCTATTTTAGCTATTTTATCTCTTAATACATTAGTTTTTTTTGCCATTTCAACTTGAGTTAATCCAAGTTCATGTCTTAACTTTATAAATTCAAAAATAAACTCTTGATTTAATCTTTCTTCATTTATATATTTTTCTATTTTATTCATATCTATCTCCTAAATAATTGTATCACCATTGTTCTATATACGCAACATTTATAATAATAAAAAAAACTTAGACATTTCTATCTAAGTTTATAAATTATTTTTCACTTTTTATTGCAGCTTGTGCAGCAGCAAGTCTAGCAATAGGAACTCTATAAGGTGAACATGATACATAATCAAGTCCTACATTATGACAGAATTCAACACTTGATGGATCTCCACCATGTTCTCCACAGATACCTAAATGGATATTTGGATTAGTTTCTCTTCCTAAAGTAGATGCCATCTTAACAAGTTTACCTACACCTTTTTGATCAAGTTTTGCAAATGGATCATTTTCATATATTTTCTTATCATAGTAAGCTCCTAAAAATTTACCAGCATCATCTCTTGAGAAACCAAATGTCATTTGTGTTAAGTCATTTGTTCCGAATGAGAAGAAATCTGCTTCTTTAGCTATTTCATCTGCAGTAAGCGCTGCTCTTGGAATTTCAATCATTGTTCCAACATGATAAGTCATATCAATATTTTCATTTTTAATTATTTCATCTGCTGTTTCACAAACTATATTTTTTACATATTTTAACTCTTTTACTTCACCAACAAGTGGGATCATAATTTCTGGAGTTATTTTAGTATTTAGTCTTCTTGATACAGCAATTGCAGCTTTAATAACTGCTCTTGTTTGCATCTTAGCAATTTCAGGGAATGTAACAGCAAGTCTACAACCTCTATGGCCCATCATTGGGTTAAATTCATGAAGTGATGCAATAATATTTTTTATTTGTTCAACTGTTTTACCTTGAGAATCTGCAAGAAGTTTAATATCAGCTTCCTCAGTTGGTACGAATTCATGAAGTGGTGGATCCAAATATCTAATTGTTACACCATAACCTTCCATTGCTTCATATAACGCTTCAAAGTCTTTTTGTTGCATTGGTTCGATTTTAGCAAGGGCATTTTCTCTTTCTTCAACTGTATCAGAACAAATCATTTCCCTAATTGCGGCAATTCTATCTTTTTCGAAGAACATATGCTCTGTTCTACAAAGACCAATACCTTCAGCACCTAACTCTCTTGCTTTTGTAGCATCTTTTGGTGTATCAGCATTTGTTCTTACAGCTAGTCTTCTGTACTTATCAGCCCAAGCCATAATTCTTTCAAATTCACCAGTAATTGCAGCATCAGTTTTTGGAATTAATCCTTTATAAATTCTACCAGTTGAACCATCTATAGAAATTTCACTTCCTTCAGTAAATGTTTCTGTTCCTAAAGTAAAGCGTTTATTCTCTTCATCCATTACTATTTCTTGGCAACCAGATACGCAGCAAGTTCCCATACCACGAGCAACAACAGCAGCGTGAGATGTCATTCCACCACGAACAGTAAGAATACCTTCACTAGCTTTCATTCCTTCGATATCCTCTGGGGAAGTTTCAAGTCTAACAAGTACAACTTTTTCACCATTTTCGTGAGCTTTTTTAGCATCTTCAGCAGTAAATACTACTTTACCTGCAGCAGCGCCTGGAGAAGCAGCAAGACCTTTACCAATTTCATGAGCATCTTTTAAAGCATTTGTGTCAAATGTTGGATGTAAAAGTGTATCTAAGTTTCTAGGATCAATCATAAGTACTGCTTCTTTATCAGTAATTTTTCCTTCATCAACTAAGTCACAAGCAATTTTTAAAGCTGCTTTTGCAGTTCTTTTACCATTTCTTGTCTGAAGCATATAAAGTTTTTCATTTTCAATTGTAAATTCCATATCTTGCATATCATGATAATGATTCTCTAAAGTAGCACAAATATTTGTAAATTCTTCATAAACTTTTGGCATAACTTCTTTTAAATGAGAAATAGGTTGTGGAGTTCTAACACCAGCAACTACATCTTCACCTTGAGCATTCATTAAGAATTCACCCATTAAATGTTTTTCTCCAGTTGCAGGATCTCTTGTAAATGCAACACCTGTTCCTGAAGTTTCTCCCATATTACCAAATGCCATCATTTGAACATTTACTGCAGTTCCCCAAGAATAAGGAATATCATTATCTCTACGATAAACATTTGCTCTTGGATTATCCCATGATCTAAATACTGCTTTAATAGCTCCCATTAATTGATCAACTGGATTATTTGGAAAATCTTCCCCAACTTTAGATTTATATTCTTCTTTAAACTCTCTAGCAAGTTCTTTTAAATCTTCAGCAGTAAGTTCAACATCTAAAGTTACGCCTTTTTCAGCTTTCATTTTATCAATTAAAGTTTCAAAGTACTTTTTACCAACTTCCATTACTACATCAGAATACATTTGGATAAATCTTCTATAGCAATCCCAAGCCCATCTTGGATTACCACTTTTTTGTGATAAAACCTCAACAACTTCCTCATTTAAACCTAAATTTAAAATTGTATCCATCATACCTGGCATTGAGGCTCTTGCACCACTTCTTACTGAAACTAAAAGTGGATTTTCAGTATCACCAAACTTTTTACCAGTTATTTCTTCCATTTTTTTGATATTTTCAAAAATTTCATTTTCAATATCTTCACTTATTTTTTTACCATCTTCATAATATCTTGTACAAGCCTCTGTTGTGATAGTAAATCCTTGAGGTACAGGTAAACCTAATTTTGTCATTTCTGCAAGATTTGCACCTTTACCACCAAGTAAATTTCTCATATCTTTATTTCCTTCAGAAAATAAATATACATATTTCATATAATTCCCACCTTTCACAAACCTTATTATATCAATTTTTGGTATAAATATATATAAATATTTAAAAAAGTGTAAAGTCACTTTACACTTTTTTTGACATTTTTGGTTCTAATTTTGTCTTGTTTTGTCGAATCGCTTGCAATTAAATAAAAAATAATATTTAATAACTTATCGAGACGAAAGATTATTATTTACAATAGCATACTCCTTACATATGTTAGTTTTAAAACCTAATCCTTTCTTAATACTTTCGTCTCATTTTTTTAATGATAAACTCTTATTTTTATTATATAAAAGTGATACCCTATCATTATTCGTAAGAATATAATTTGGTCCCACTAAATTATTATTTACATATGCCCCTAAAACAACATTAACAAAATCTCTTTTAGTTTTATAAGCAAAATCAATTATTGTTGAACCTTTAGCAAGTTCTATGGCATTACCATTTTCATCAAAAACATAAATGATATTACTAAATAATTCTTTTTGAATATGTTCAATAAAATCTTTATTATCTGGATATTCATCATTTAAATCACAAATTGTATTAAAAAATTGATAATGAGTTTTTAAGTCTGTAAGCATATTATCTTTTACATTTCTATCATCTTTATCCCAATAACCAGTAAGTCCATAAGAATTTGCCTTATCCATTTCAAATGTTCTAATTTGACATTGAATTAATCTATTAAATGGTCCAAAAATACTTGTATGAAGACTTTGATACATATTTGTTTTAGGACTAGAAATATAATCTTTGAACTTATAATTAAGTGGATGATATTTACTATGAATAAGTCCTAAAGATTTATAGCAATCCATAACCTGCATTACCACTACTTTAAGGGCCACTAAATCGTGCATTTCATCAAGAGTAAAACCCTTTTTCATTTTTCGATAAATACCATATATATTTTTAGTTCTAACTTTCATATCATTAGGAATATTATTATCTAAAAGAAAATTATGAATTACTTTCTCAAGTTCAAATATATTATCAGACTCATATTTTTCAAAATTATATTTTTGCTCTAATATATTATGATACTTTTCAGGTTCTAAATATTTAAATGATAAATCCTCAAGTTCAGTTTTTATATGATATGCTCCAATATAACTTGCAAGGGGAACATAGATATTCATAGTCTCTTTTGCTTTTTCTATTTGTTTTTCTGAAGTTTTGAAATCTAGTGTACGCATATTATGAAGACGATCAGCAAGTTTAATAATTAGTATTCTTGGATCATTAATTATGCTAGTAATAATTTTACGCATATTTGCAAGATTTTCTTCCTCTTTTGTTTGAAAATTTATTTTTGTAAATTTAGTTACTCCTTCGACTAAGGTACAAACATTTTCACCAAATAAAGTTATTATTTCCTCTTTTGAGGCATTTGTATCCTCTAAAGTGTCATGTAAAAGTCCAGCGCACACTGTATCACTATCTGCGTGCATCTCCGCTAAAATATAAGCAACTATTAAAGGATGAACAATATAATCTTCGCCACTTTGTCTTTTTTGACCTTTATGTTTTTCATATGCAAAATTATAGGCCTGTTTAACCCTTCCTATATCATTTAAATTATAACTACCAAATAGTTTAATAAGTAAATCCAAATTAACTCTATTCATACATACCCCACAAAAAAACTTAAGACTATCATAACAAAAAATATGCTATTTTGTAAATAAAAAGAAGTTATTTTTCTTTTTTAACTTCTTCTTTTTTAGGTTCATCAATTTTGAAGCCATAATGTTTTCTAACTTTATTTTCAATTTCTGTTTTAAGTTCAACATTATTTCTTAAAAATGCTTTAACATTTTCTTTTCCTTGACCTATTTTTTCTCCATTATATGAATACCAAGCTCCACTTTTATCAATGATATCAATATCACTTGCAAGATCAACGATTTCACCCTCTCTTGATATTCCTTCGCCATACATTATGTCAACACTTGCAGTTCTAAATGGTGGAGATACTTTATTTTTAACTACCTTAATGTTTACTTTATTTCCTACAACTGTATCACCAGATTTAATTTGTTCTCCTTTTCTTATATCAAGTCTAACACTTGAATAAAATTTAAGTGCTCTTCCTCCTGGAGTAGTTTCTGGATTACCAAACATTATACCAACTTTTTCTCTTAATTGATTGATAAAAATACATGTAGTCTTACTCTTATTCATATTTCCCGATAATTTTCTAAGAGCTTGACTCATAAGTCTTGCCTGAAGGCCAACGTGTGAATCTCCCATTTCTCCATCAATTTCAGCTTGAGGTACCAAAGCCGCAACAGAGTCAATAACAATTAAATCAACTGCTTCACTTTTAACTAGTGCATCACATATTTCAAGTGCTTGCTCACCAGTATCTGGTTGACTTAATAATAAATCATTAATATTTACACCTAAATTTCTGGCATACACAGGATCAAGAGCATGTTCAGCATCGATAAATGCTGCTCTTCCCCCTTTTTTTTGTACTTCAGCAATCGCCTGAAGTGCTATAGTAGTTTTACCACTACTTTCAGGTCCAAATATTTCAATGATTCTTCCGACAGGAAATCCGCCTACTCCTAAAGCAATATCAAGAGCAAGTGACCCAGATGAAGTAGTATCAATTTCGATATGTTCCTCATTACCAAGTCTCATTATGGCACCTTTTCCAAATTGTTTTTCAATATCAGCTAAAACCCCTTCTAAGATTTTATCCTTGTCTTTTTCATCTTTTGTTATTTTCATTTTTTACCTTTCTAAAACTCTGACATTTTCATTGTAACTTAATATCAAAAATATATCAAGTTATTTTGTCATCACATATTAATTATATAATACTAATTTTTATTTGTCAAGTACAATTGTTCGTTTAATGAAAAATGAAAAAAATAGTAAATTATTACTATTTATTTTGAAGCATATTTAATAAATCGATTTTAAACATTTCTTTTGAGGCATTTTGTTTAGAAATCATAATACCTTTATAAGTTGTAAGTTCACTTCTATGACCTTCTAAAAGTATATCTTCTGGTGTTAAAGTTTCAAGCATTACAATACCTTCCTTTTTATGAACAGTATATAAAAGTTTAACTTCACCATGAATTTGAGTAAATATTTTATCACTAGGAAGCTTTAATTCATAACTTTCAGTACCATTTTTCTTATTTTCAGAAACCTTCTCACCTACTAAATTACCATTTCTTAAAGATGGGTAATATTCAAAAGTAAGTTTCTTAAAAGCTATCATATTATATTTCTTTAAAGCTCTTTCTAGTTTTCTAAACTCATTTTCATTAATATAATCTAAAACATATCCTTTCATTTTCCATTTCCCCCTTATTACGCTATTATTATAGCATAGTTATCAAATAATGTCAAGTTTACACCTCATTATTATTATTTACCCAATGGAACCTAATTATACAATGATTTTTATTTACTGTCAAATAAAAAGTGAAAATTATAATAGTTTCCACTTAATTTCTACGATTTACCGATATTAAAGGCATATCTATTGTTAATTGTTTTATTCTTTCAATAATTCTACGTGCTTTAACATTATCAACATTATCTTTAGAGCAAGATAGATGTTTTTCAAGTTCATTTATATCTAAATTGCTTGTAAAAAATGTAGTTTTATGTTTATTCATTCTTTCTTGTAAAATAGTACCAAGAATTTCATCTCTTCCCCAATTAGTTACATTTTCAGCACCAATATCATCAAGTACAAGAATTTCTACATTTGAATAGTAACTTACCTTACTTTCTACTAAAGATAAATCCTCTTTTAAAGTTCGAAGTAATTCAGGGTAATACACTATTTCATATGAAATATGTTTTTTTATTTCAAGTTCATTTAAAAGGCAAGCAAGTAAAAATGTTTTGCCACTTCCAAAACTTCCATGTAAATATAAACCTTTTGGACTAGACTTAATATTATATTCATCATAAAATTTCTTTAAAAATTTAATTAATTCTATCCTATTTTTATCAGATACATCAATATCTTTCATTCTAGCATTTTTAAGTTCATTATTTTCATCTTTTTCAGTTAAAATATTTTCATATTCTTTTAACTTTTTACATTTTGCATAACCAAAACATAAAAAACTTTCTTTATTTTCTGGATAATATACATAACCTTTAATTTTATTTTTACATTCACTTAAACCAGGACATTTCTTACAATTATGTAGTTCATTTAAAGTATCCTCTAAAGAAGATAAATTATTTTTAATTTCGGTTTCACTTATCTTAAATTTATTTATAAGTGTTATAAAATCAGGGTTATTTTTAAGTTCATTATATTTATCATTTAAAATATTTTCATTATAATTATAATTGCTTTTTATTTTTTCCATTACTTAAACTCCTTTAATAAATCAGTTAGTTCCTTTTGTTCTTCTTCAGTTGCATCATTTTTTTCAATCTTTGTATTAAACCAAGCTGGTTCACTAATTTTCTTATTTGAAACAGTTATCTTCTTATTTAATTTTTTATGTTCTTTTTCCGCAAACTTCATAGCTTCTTCAGCAGTTTTTAAATCAGCCCTTTTCCATTGACCAGCAATAGTTTCTACATAAGCAGTTGTAAGGCGATTATTATTTTTACGAAGGCAATAATCGAGTAATACATTTACAACAGCTGGAGTAAGTTCTAAATCAACCAAAAGATTTTCTACAAGTTTTAAATCTTTAGCCGTAGGACTTGCACCTTTATTTTTATATTTTAAAAAGTCATAAGGACTAATGCTTTCAAACATTTGAACAATTTGAGCATGAAGTGAGTTATCTCCACTTGCCTTTTTTAAATATTCTGGTTGAGTTCTATAAACAAGTGTTGGCATACTATTTGACGATAAATTATATTTCTTTCGAGCATTAATTCTAAGTTCATTTTTATCAATCATTCCAAATTCATTTAAACTATTACGCATTAGTTCAATCATTTGTAAGGTATTAAAGTTATATATAAATGACAAATTATCAATTAACTCCCTAGCTTTTTTATTAAGTGCTTTTTCAGATAAAACACTTTTTGGTATCGATGATGTAATTAAATCATAATCGATTTTACTATTTAAACTAACAGCATTTGAGCATCTTTCTTTAGCACCATCTTTCGGAGCATATGAAGAAGAAATAAATACTTCATCCATTTTTTTAGTAATTTCTTCATAACCTGAATAATCACTTCTTTTCTTTTGAAAAAACTTAAATAATTTATCATATTCATCAGGTCCAATATTACTATAAAGTACCATATTAAGTATTGGATGATTAAAAAACTCTGATGGTAAAAGTGGACTATAAAGTTCATAAATATAAGATTTTACATCACCAGGTTTTACATATGTTTTTAAAAGTCCTACAGCCTCAAGAGAGTAAAATGCACTTTGAACATTTTCTTTTGTATCATTTAAAAGTGAAATTAAATGTTGATGAATTTCTTCTTCACTCTCTTCCTCTTTTAAAGATAAATCTTGCCACAAAATAAGATATAAAGAAACCGCTAAGCTTCCAATAATAGGCATATAAAAAGATATTAAGTTTTTCTTGTCAACATCACTTAAAATAGTCTTATTTATAACTTTATATTTATCTGCAGGTAAAAACATATTTTCCTCCTACAAATATTATAAGATATAAAAATTAAAATCACAATAAAAAAAGATAACCAATTTGATTATCTTCCTAGAGTTTCTTCTTGTTCTTCTTTAAGAGCTTTGCCCATAATTTGAATTTTAATATTTCCATTTGGAGTTTGGCAATCAACTACAGAACCTAATTCTTTTCCATAAATAGCCATACCAATTGGAGATGAAGTTGTAACAACATTTGGTTGATACTCTTCAATATGGTTTACAACTTTTACTGTATTTGATAAAACAGTACCATCAGCAAATGTAATTAATAAATCAATTGTATCTCCATCGTTTACTAAATTTTCATTAGCAAGTGTTGGATCAACAATTTCAGCAGTAGCTAGTTCTTGATTAATTTGCATTATTTCTTTGTTTGTAGTATCTTCCATTTGAGAAAGTAAAGCAAAGTATGGTTCATTAGAATCATATCCAGCACTACCTTGGAAATCATTTCTTTCATTTCTGATTTTCTCTAATCTACTCTTTAAAAAATCTATTCTTTCGTTCTTTTTTTGAGCTTCCTCAACTGTTAATCTCATTTCTACCTTCCTTTCACTATTATAAATATAGCATAAATTTTAAGAGTTTTCAACAACAAGTTTTCTACTTAATATAATATTTGAATCAATATATATAGAGTTTGTCTTTCCATTCCATTCAACACTATGACCTAATAGCTCTAATACTTCTCTAAGAGGTACAAATATTTCTCCGTTATTTTCAAATGAATTGACACTCAAATTATAATGATTATCTTGCACTTGAATTACGTTAGTACAAGGATAAAAAGTTAAATAATCATAATTATTTTTTAAAACTATTTTGCCTTCTTCAAAAGACATCTCAAATTCTAGCATTCTTGCAATATCAGTTAATGAATAATAATTAGTTCCACCAATCTTAATCGAAGATCTATATGGAAAATATTTTCTATTCTTCACTATTAAATTACATTCATTTTTTTCTAAATTTTGTTGTTCATTTAAAGTTTCACTAGCAACACCATTAATTAAATCAATCATTTTATTACTATAAGTTTCAATAAATTTATCATGGTCATTTGAGGGCCAAGGAAACTCTAAAAGCATACCTTCAGCACCAATTGTTGTAGTCCATGAAGAATAGTATCCGCTTCCATATCCTCCACAGTAAGGCAAATAAAAGTTTTGACTAAATTTTTGATAAAGATTATAACTTCCATAATAACCATTTAACCATCCATGACAATCTATCACAATATCAGGTTCTATTTTAATTGTAACATCTCTTAAAGCCTGCGACTCAACAGCACTAAAAGGTTCTTGCGAGTAATATCTTGCACTACCATTTTTTTGATGATAATAATCAAAATCTCTATTTAAGTCTACACCAGTACTTGTGCATCTTCCATAACCATTATTTGTATAGCCTTCATAAGTACCATCAGGATTAGAGCATTTAATTATATAAAGTTCATAAGAGCCAAGTTTATCATAATTTTCTTCATAATAAGATATTATGTTTTCAGCTATTTTTACTAGTAATTGTCCATCATAATCAAAAGCATCCTCAAACCCATGAATTGCAAAATTCAAAAGAAGCTTTTTGCTATTTAAATTTTGTTTTTCATTTTCAATGTGATAGTAATTTAATTCTCTACCAAGCTGGCTTTCACCATATTTTTCTTCTTCATAAATGTATGGCACATCAAGTGTTTTTGCCTTTGCGTTAATAGTAAATGCAGTAAGAAGTGTATTAAAAGCAAGAGCACTAGCTACCAATTTTTCTTTTTTCATTGTACTCTCCTTACAATAAAAATATCAAAAAATTTTTAATTTGTAAAGAAAAAATTAACAATTTGTCTGCTTTACAAAATATGTAAAGTCTATAGAATTATTTGTAAGTTCACTTTGATCTAAATTATTTATATAAAAATTAGTTATTATATTATATTCTTCATGTGTATTAGGTTTAACTTTAAAAGTATAAAGAATTATTTCATCATCCTTTTCAAAAGAAGGAATTTCTTTTTCCTCGCTTAAACCTTCGATTAAAAAAGTAAGTTCTTTATTATTTTCATCAACACCTTCAGTTTTATCATAATTTCCATCTGCTTTTAAAATATAATTTAAACATACATCACTATTACTATTTGTTTCATAAGTTATATAAGCTTTTGATTTTAAAGTAGTCTTTTTATCTAAAAAATCTATATTTGAATTTATATAATTATTATCATAATTAATATACAAAAAAGAATTAACTGGAGATTTAATATCATTAATTTCAATTTTCTTTTTATAACAAAAATATGCTCCAATAGAAAGAAATATAAATGTTAATAAAGTTAATATTATTTCTTTTTTCATTTTACACCTTGGCATTTTTTACAATAATATGTACTTCTTCCATCAATTTTTGTTTTTAATATTATTTCATTACATACTTTACAATGTTTACCATCATTTTTATGAACAAGTAAATAGTCTTGATAACTACCAGCATGATTTAAAGAAAATGTATAACTTTTAATAGTGGTTCCTTTATGTTTAATTGAATCATCTAGTATTTCTTTAGAATATCTTATAATATTTTCTAAATCATTTTTACTAATATCTTTGCCTTTCATAAAGGGATTAATTCTTGCTTTAAAAAGAATTTCATCAGCATAAATATTACCAATACCTGATAATATACTTTGATCTAGTAAAATAGTTTTTATACATTTATTTGACTTATTTATTTTATGTAATATTTCATCATCATACTCTACATTATTAGCATCAGGTCCAATATTTTTAAAATAATCATCAAGATCATTCTTATTAATTAATTTCATTCTTCCAAACTTACGAGTATCATTATATCTTAATGTGAAATTCTCAAAATAAAATATAACGTGTTCATGTTTAGATATTTCTTCGTTTATGGGTTTAATATTAAATTTACCTTCCATACGAAGATGTGATATTAAATAGTATTTATCTAATGCGAATATTAAATATTTACCTTTTCTTTGAATATCAATAAAAAAGTTATTAATAAGTTTTTTCTTAAATTCATTTATATCATTTTCAATCATTTTAGGGTATAAAATATCTATATTAATTATTTTTTTATTCAAAATGTTTTCTTTTAAATAATTTCTAACTGTTTCTACCTCAGGAAGTTCTGGCATATTTCCTCCTTATTTTAAATCATACCAGTTAGTTCCAACATCAGTGCTTACCTTAAGTGGTACTGATAAACTAACTATATTTTCCATTGCATCTTTTACAATGTTTTCAACTTTTTCTAGTTCTTCATTTTTAACATCAAATATAAGTTCATCATGAATTTGTAATACTAATTTACTTTGAATATTTTCTTTTGTAAATATTTCATCAATTTTAATCATTGCCATTTTAATAATATCCGCTGCACTACCTTGAATTGGTGTATTAATAGCCATTCTTTCACCTGATTTTCTAACCATAAAATTAGCATCATTTATTTCACTTATTACTCTTTTTCTTCCATAATTTGTATAAACATAACCATTTTGTTTAGCAAATTCTATCATTTTTTCCATATACTGTTTTACTTCAGGGTAAAGATGATAATACTTTTCAATAAACTCATCGGCTTCTTTTTTAGATATATGAAGATTTTCACCAAGACCAAAACCACTTATTCCATATACAATTCCAAATATTACTGCTTTTGCAGCACTTCTTTCTGCTTTGGTAACCTCTTTTATATCTTTATTATGTATATCGGCAGCAACCTTTGCATGTATATCGCCACCTGCATTAAATGTATCAATCATTGGTTTAGAATTTATTGTTGAAGCAAGAATTCTTAACTCTATTTGTGAATAATCTAAACTTAGAAATACATCATTACTTGGTAAAAATGCTTTTCTAATTTGTTTTCCTTCCTCGGTTTTAACAGGAATATTTTGAAGATTTGGATGAATTGAAGAAAGTCTTCCTGTTCTTGCTACAGTTTGTTTAAATATTGTATGAATTTTACCATCCACTATATATTCTTTTAAGCCATCAATATAAGTGGATTTTAATTTAGATAAACCACGGTATTCTAAAATCAAATTAATAATCGGATGAACATTTACAAGTTTTTCTAAAGATGCTTCATCTGTTTTATAGCTAGTTTTATTTTTTTTACCTTTACCTACTTGCATCTTTTCGAAAAGAATCTCTCCAAGTTGTTTTGGAGATGAAATATTAAATACTTCGCCTGCATACTCATATATCTTTGCAGTAATTTTCTCGAGCTTTTTAGAAATAATTTCTTTTTGATTATCCAAAATTTCACTTGATACTTTAATTCCCTCTTTTTCCATTTTAAGAAGTACTTTTGAAAGTGGAAGTTCTATATTTTCATAAATTTCCTCTTGTTTATTTTCTTTCAAAAGATTATAATTATTCTCATAATTTTCAAATAAGAATTTTACCTTTAATAGTTCATATTGAATATATTCATTTGTTCCATAAATTTTAAGTAAATTATTTATAGTTGGTATTTCAAAACCACATTTTATTGCGGTAAATGAAATATCATCCTTAATATTATGACCATTTAAATATGAACAAAGTGAATAATCAAGATAAACATCAAAACTTTTATTTAATAAATACTGGCATTTTTTACTATCAAAACATACTACCTTTTTATTAGTTAAATCTAAATATTTAATATTTTCTTTAGAAAAAAAGTAGAAAAATTTACCATCGTATAATGAGATGCTTACTATATTTGCACATGTGTAATCTTCATTATCACATTCAATATATAAAGAAACTATATCATTTGTTACAACATTAATATTTTCATCTACTGAAATAAAATTTATTTTTTCATTCTTTTTTTCTTTTGTAAGATTACTTAAAAGTGAAGTAAATTCTAGTTTAGAAAATACATCATATAATAGTTCATTATTAGGTCCATCATATTTCAAATCATTTAAAGATATTTTAAGAGGAACATCACAATATATAGTGGCTATTTTTTTTGACATAAAAGCATCCTCTTTAAAGGTAACAAGTTTATCATGAGTACTACCCTTTATTTCATCAATATGTTCATATAAATTTTCAATTGTTTGGTATTCCTTTAAAAGTTTAATAGCACCTTTTTCACCAATACCTTTAACACCTGGAATATTATCTGAACTATCTCCCATTAAAGCTTTTAAATCAATCATATTAATAGGATCTACTCCATATTCCTCTTTAAAAGTTTTTTCATTAAAGCGAATAAATCCTGTTTGTTTAAGAAGTTTAACATCAGTTTCAAAATTTATAAGTTGGAGTAAATCTTTATCTGATGAAATTATTGTAGCATCAAAATCAGCATCTTTAGCACACATTTTAACTAAAGTTCCAATAATATCATCAGCTTCATATGGTTCAAGTTCTAAATATTTAATACCCATTGCTGAAAGTATTTCTCTTGCATAAGGCATTTGCATTTTAAGTTCATCAGGAGTGTTTTGTCTACCCTCTTTATAAAAAGAAAATTCTTTTTTACGAAAGTTTTTACCAATATCAAAAGCCACGGCTACATATGATGGATTTTCATCCTTAATTATTTTATTAATCATATTTGTAAAAGAAAATAAGGCATTTGTAGGAAGTCCCGTACTTGTTTTCATATTTGCTCCACTGTAAAAAGTTGCATAATAACTTCGAAACATTAAATTATTTCCATCAATTAAAATTATTTTTTTCATTTTTACCTCCTTAAACTTTTATCATTTGTAAATTCTTTTGCATTTACATATATTGGATCAATATTTGGATTATATCTATTTTCTAAAGTATAACCAAAATATTTTACATAATCTTTTGCTATAACAAGCATAAATGTTGTATCAATTATTTTATTTTCATTTTCAATCCATGTATGTCTTCCATCTGGAGAATTAACTGTTCCAATTAAAAATGTATTTGTACCTCCACATAAATAAGGATTATCAAGTGAATAACTAACTTGTTTAGCACATACTGTGCAATAGCCTAAATTAGCACCATCTCTAAATACTTCGCAAAATGAATTTACTCCTCTTGAACGTATATTTTGCATATCAAGTTTATCCCATAATTCTTGTGAAAAACCAGATACTTTCCCACTTTCAATACCTTCATCTACAATTTTTTTAAATTCAGGATTATTAGCATATAAATCCTTTAATATATCATAACATTTATAATTTTCTGTTCCCTTAACTATTAACTTATCTAGCATATCTTACTCCCATATATATAGTATACCATAGATTTTAACATTTAATAAAAAGAATATAACTTAGCAATGTTATTTAATTTCTTTTTGTGTAATTTTAATTAATGTGACTATATTTAGGTTTTAATAGCATAATTACTAAAATTATTATCATTTTTTCTTTTTTTCTGATTATAATATTAATAGTCGGAGTAATAATGTAGCCTAGTTTTTAAAACTAATACATTATCAAATTATGGTATGCTTCGATTTGACACATTATAGTTTTTATGTTACAATGTAGTCATTAAAGAGGCAAAAGCGTTGGTACAACAAGGTTGCCTCTTTTTTTATTTTCTTTGATATATTTTTATAAAATTATTTTTACCAACTAAAATAACACTATTTAGCCAAGAATAATCAGGTTTACTTAATGCATTTTTTATTTGATGCACTGCTTCACCATTTGGTAAATCACATTCTTCCCTTAACAATGAAATAATTACATTTCTTGTCTGACCTTTTGCTTGGTCTAAAGAATGAGTTATCTTATGTTTTTTACTTTTGATATTATTACTTTTTTTGGGAGCTTTTACATCATAATATCTTTTATTTGTATGTAATAATTTATTATAATATTCAGCATCCGGTGTTCGTACACCTTTTTCTTGAACTCTATGTATCATATTAAATTGTCCACCTATTTTATTTTGAATTTGTTTTAATGTTATTCTTTCAATATCAGTTATATCTTTCATATCAAAAGATGCATTTTTTAAATTATATTTTAAATATCTAGATATTTCAGGTATTGGATTATCATTTGGAGTAGCCATTTTTATTAATTCATCCGTGATATCTTTATATAGCATTTCTTGGTTTAAAATCATCTTGCTTATATTTTCTCCCTTCATATATTTTTATTACCGGAAAATTTCTGATTTCCTCCTTTTTTTGTTAAATTTCTTTAAAAAGATTAAAATTTTACATGATTTTGACATTTTCAAATGATTTATTTGACATTATTTTACAATTAAAAAATGTAAACTGTTTTACATTGAGATATAAAAAAAATAACTAGATTAATTTCTAGTTATTCAATAGTTATAATTTTATTTTCTTTTAGACTTTTTGGAACATCTATTACTCTTTGATTAGAGGATCCTTTCCACTTTAGAGTTGGATTATGAAGACTATTTACAAACTGACCATCCACTAAAACATCAATGTAGTTTAGTACTTCTTTACCTTTTAAATCTTTATCAAATAAGAAACCA
This sequence comes from Mycoplasma sp. CAG:472, assembly GCA_000437315.1. Lineage (GTDB taxonomy): Bacteria > Bacillota_I > Bacilli_A > RF39 > UBA660 > UBA6448. The sequence continues at coordinate 7,880 of FR899423.1, read as the reverse complement.
CTCCATACCCATATAGTTTTATTAGGATATTTTTCTTTAAAGGCTTTAGCAAGTTTAGTAGTACCCTCAATATTATTTGGATGTAAAGGTTCTCCACCCAAAATAGAAAGTCCAGTTATAAAGTCTTTTGAACAAAGTTCTAGTACTTCCTCAATTGTTTTTTCAGTAAACTCATTTCCTCCATCAAAATCCCAAGTTTCTTTATTAAAACAATTTTCACAGTGAAATTCACATCCTTGCATAAATATTGAAACTCTTACCCCTGGTCCATTAGAAATGTCCATTTTTCTAATTTTATGATATCTCATATTTAAGCATCCTTATTATCTATGTGCATTACTCTTTCTTTTATTTCTTCAGTTCTACCTTTATTCCAAAAGTTAGTTCCAATATAACCACAAGTTCTACGTGCAACATTTAATTTGTCATGATCTCTGTTTCCACAGTTTGGACAATACCATTCTAGATTATCATCAATTAAGATTTCACCAGTATAACCACATGCTTGACAATAATCTGATTTTGTATTAAGTTCAGCATACATAATATTATTATAAATATATTCAATTACCTCCATAACAACATCTAAATTATTTTCAAGATTTGGAGTTTCAATATAACTAATTGCTCCTCCTGGAGAAAGTTTTTGGAACTCACTTTCAAGTTTTAATTTAGTAAAGGCATCAATTTCCTCGAATACTGGTACATGATATGAATTAGTAATATAATTTCTATCTGTAATACCCTTAACAACACCAAATCTATCTTTTAAACATTTAGCAAATTTATATGTTGTTGACTCAATTGGAGTTCCGTATACTGAATAATCAATATCTTCTTCCTCTTTCCATTTTTTACATTTATCATTCATATATTGCATTACTTTTAAACCAAATTCTTTACCAACTGATTCATCAGTATGAGAATGTCCTGTCATATATTTTACACATTCATAAAGTCCTGCATAACCAAGTGAAATTGTTGAATAACCATGATGTAAAAGGTCATGAATACTTTCACCTTTACCAAGTCTTGCAAGTGCTCCGTGTTGCCATAAAATTGGTGCTACATCGCTTGTAACTTTTGAAAGTCTTTTATGTCTTATTTGAAGTGCTCTATGACAAAGTTCTAGTCTATCATCAAATATTTTCCAGAATAGTTCCATATCTTTATCTGATGAAAGTGCAACATCAGGAAGATTAATAGTAACAACACCTTGATTAAATCTACCATAGTATTTTGGATTACCTTTTTCATCAACATATGGAGTTAAGAAACTACGGCATCCCATACAAGGATAACATTGACCATTTCCATTTTTATCAATTTTAAGTTCTTTCATAATCTTTTCAGAAATATAATCTGGAACCATTCTTTTAGCAGTACATTTAGCGGAAAGCTGAGTTAAATAATAATATTTACTACCTGGTTTAATATTATCTTCCTCAAGAACATATAAAAGTTTTGGAAATGCTGGTGTAATATAAACACCTTTTTCATTTTTCATACCTTGAATTCTTTGTTTTAAAACTTCCTCAATAATCATTGCAAGTTCATCTTTATATTCATTAGTTTCTCCAAGATACATACATACACTTAAAAATGGTGCTTGACCATTAGTCGTAGTCATTGAATTTATTTGATATTGGAATGTTTGAACTCCATCAGTAATTTCTTTTTTTAAATCCTCTTTTGCATATTTTTCAGCATCTTCTTTTTTAAATTTTCTTGCTTTATATTTATCTAAATATCTTTCATAACTACATCTAACAAATGGTGCTAAATGAGTAAGAGTTATAGTACATCCTCCATATTGTGATGATGATACAGCAGTAATAATTTGTGTAGCAATAGTCATTGCGGTTAAGAATCTATGAGGTTTTTCAATCATAACTCCATTAATATTTGTCCCATTTTGAAGCATATCTTCAAGGTTAATTAAATCACAGTTATGAAGTGCATTTTGAGCAAAATAATCAGCATCATGGAAATGAATAATACCTTCATCATGAGCTTTTACAATATCCTCAGTAAGTAAAAATCTACGAGTTATATCAGTTGAGGTAATACCTGCTAAATAATCTCTTTGAGTTGTAACTATCTTAGCATTTTTATTAGAATTTTCTGTATTCCAATATTCACTCTCACCATCTATTAATTCTTTAATAGATAAATCTGTAGTATTACTTTTTCTAACTAATTCTCTTGTATATCTATAAGTTATATATTCTTTTGCAAGAGCATATTTTCCAAGAGCCATTAGTCTATATTCTATAATATCTTGAATATCCTCAACAAGCATTCTTTTTTTCTTTAATCCTTCAACATATTTTACAATATTTCTAATTTGAATATCACTTACTCTATCTTCTTCAGCAACTTCTTCATTTGCCTTTTTAATTGCAAGTTCAATTTTTTCTGGACAATAATCAACAATATGTCCATCTCTTTTAACTATTTTCATAAATCCACCTTCCTCTAACATAACTAAACTATAACACATTTTTTAAAAATGTATTGTTGCAATTGCAACATAATTAAAAAAATGATAAAATTTTACATGAGAGGTGTAAATGATAAAATTATTTGATAAAATATCTGATAAAGAGAAAAATAAATTAATTAACTATCTCGAAGGATTATACTATACTTTTAAAAAAAATGATAATATATCCAAAATACTAAAAGATCATATAATTGGTATAATAATTAAGGGAAATGCTAAAATTATTCATACAGATTATAATGGAGATAAACTTATAATCGAAGAGCTTTACGAAGATGACATTTTTGGTTCTAACCTATCATATTTATATAACAAAGAGTATGATATGATTGCAAACGAAGAAACAACAGTTTTAGTATTTGACTATGATTTAGTAATAAATACTAATTTAAATCAAGAATATTTTAATATATTTTTAAAAAATATTATGATTATTTTAAATGATAAAATTAGAAAAAGAAATGATAGGCTTCAGATAATATCTAAAAAGACAATTCGTGATAAACTTCTTGAATACTTTGATATTGAAAGTCAAGCTCATGGAAGTAGTATAATTTATTTAACTATTTCTTTTTCTGAACTTGCAGATTTTCTAGCGATTGATCGAAGTGCAATGCATAGAGAACTTAAAAATTTAAAGGAGGAAGGTATAATAGATATTAAAGATAAAAAAATTATTTTATTATATCGTCACTCATTTGCTATCTAATCTTTTTTAAAGTATAATATATTTGAAAGGAAGAATAAAAATGTTTGAAAATAAAAAAATTCATATGATAGGTATAGGTGGTATCTCTATGAGTGGTATTGCTGGAATACTTTTATCATTTAACTGTAAAATTACTGGTTACGATGCTGGGGTTACTGATATAACAAAATCATTAAATGAAAAAGGCATCGAGGTAAGTAATAAACCAAATTTAGAAAATGTTAAAAATGCAGATATAGTTGTTTATACCGCTGCTATTCACGAAGATAATGAAGAATTAAAATATGCAAGAGAAAATAATAAATTAGTTTTTGAAAGAAGTACATTTTTAGGAATTCTTATGAAAGAATATGAAAATGTATTATGTATTTCAGGAACCCATGGTAAAAGTACAACAACTGGTATGGTTAGTACAATTTTTGTTAAAGCAAATCTTAATCCTACAATAATGATTGGTGCTCACCTTCCTATAATAAATTCTAATTATAATGTTGGAACTAAAAAATATTTTATCGCAGAATCTTGTGAATATGTAGATAGTTTTTTAGACTTTTACCCTACAAGTGAAATAGTTTTAGATATTGATGATGATCATTTAGATTATTTTAAAAATATTGACGGTATTATTTCCTCATTTAGAAAATTTGCTGATAAATTAAATAATAATGGTAATTTAATTGTAAATAATGATGATGAAAATACAATTAAAATGGCAAATGGTTATAATAAAATAACTTATGGTATTAATAATAATTCAAATTATATAGCAAAAAATATAGAATATGATGATGCAGGACACCCTTCTTATGATTTATATATTGATAATGAATATATAGATAAAATATCTTTATCAGTAACGGGTAAACACAATATTTATAATTCACTTGCCGCAATTGCAATGTGTAAGCTTTATAATATAGATATTAACTTTATAAAGGAAGGACTTTCTTCATACACAGGTGTAGGAAGAAGATTTGAATTTTTAGGTAAATGTAATGGTGCTTTTGTTTATGATGATTATGCTCACCACCCTAGTGAAATTAAAACAACACTTGATTCTGTAAAGAAAACAAAACATAATAAAGATTATGCTATATTTCAATCACATACATATTCAAGAACAATTCAGCATTTAAAAGAATTTGCTGATGTACTTTCAAACTTTGATAATATTATAATTGCTCCAATTTACCCCGCTAGAGAGGAAAATATTTGGAATGTCAAAGAAAGTGATTTAGTAGATTTAATAAAAGAAAAGAACCCAAATGTAATTTATTTAGATTCATTTGATAAAATTGAAAAACATATAAAAAATATAGTTTCAGAAAATGATTTAGTTATAACAATTGGTGCTGGACCTGTAAATGAAGTTGCTAAAAATTTAGTAAAGGAATAATATGAAAAATAGTGATTTAGATAAACCAAAAGTAAGAAATAACAGCACTTTAATATTAATATGTTCAATACTTTTAACAATATTAATAATATTTATGGCATTTTACTTTATAAGAAGTGAAAAGAAAAATGAATTTGATAAACTTTATAATCAAGATTATTATGTAAGAGTTAATTTTGGTGAAACCACCAAAGGAAATAATTTAACAGATAAAGGTACCTTTTTAAAGGAAACTGATATTGATAAAAATTATTATTTATATATAACAAAATCAAATGTAGTTTATGCATATTATACAGATTATTTTTATATTTTTGATCCACTTCATGGTTACCATATTGACTTTAAAAAAGAGCTTACTGATGATGAAGTTCAAAATATTTTAAAGCAAATTGATAATAATAAAGAAACTACTCTATTTAATAAAAATAAAGATGATTATTTAATACTTCGTTATAATAATGAAAATTATTATATGAATAAAAAGTTGCTTCAACAAATACTTCAGGAATATGAAATTATTTTAGAAATCAAATAAAAAGGCCAAAAAGCCTTTTTTTATAATAAATTATCCAATTGATTTAAATAATTATCAAGTATTTTTATAATATTTTCATAAGATGTTTCTTTACATATCATATTTTTTATTTCACTACTACCCTCAAGACCTTTTAAATAATATAGAAAATGAGTTCTTATTTCAAGTACTGCATTTTTTTCACCTTTTTCAGAAACTAAATCAGTTAAATGTCTTTTCATCATTTCTATTTTTTCTTTATAAGTAACCTTTTTAGGTAATTTTCCTTCATTTAAATAATCATTACATTCTTTGATGAGCCATGGATTTCCAAGAAGTCCTCTTCCTATCATTACTAAATCGCAGCCAGTTTCTAAAAGCATTTTTTTAGCCTCATAACAAGATGTTACATCACCATTTCCAATTACAGGTATATTTACACTTTCTTTAACCTTTTTAATTAAGGACCAATCACTATGACCTGAATATCCTTGACTTCTGGTTCTTGCATGTAAAGTTATTGCACTTGCACCAGCTTTTTCACATATTTTAGCGACCTCTATACAATTTATACTATTTTCATCCCAACCACTTCTTATTTTAACTGTTATAGGACAAGGAACACTCTCTTTTACAGCTTTTACTATTTCATATATTTTTTCAGGACTTTTTAAAAGTGCACTACCTGCTTGTGATTTAATAGCTATTTTAGGTACAGGACACCCCATATTTATATCAATAATATCTGGATGCATATATTCATAAACTTTTTTGGCCGCAGTGCAAAAACTATCTTTATCAGAACCAAATATTTGTTGTGATATTGGTCTTTCTCTTTCATCCATATCTAAAAGTTTTTTAGTCTTTTCATTACCAAACATTATAGCTTTATCTGATACCATTTCACCTACTACTAAAGCAGCACCAAACTCTTTACATATCATACGATATGTTTTATTTGTTATTCCAGCCATCGGAGCAACTACTATCTTACCATTTATTTCTACATTACCTATTTTAACCATAAAAAATCTTTCCTTTTCAAGAAAGATTATAACATTTCTAACTTACTGTGTAAACATCATCATATGTTCCACTACCAGATAGCTTGGCTTTAGAGGATAGAGAAACGACGGGACGGGCACCATATGCATCATCCACGAAATTACTATACAAACTACCCGAAGAAAGTACAAATAAACCACTAGCAAAACCACCATTGATACTTTCAGGCGACCCCAACCAATAATTTTGGTTTGTATACAAGTAATAAGAACTATTTTCATTATTAGAACCATATACTCCACCTGCCATTGCTACTTCATCTGCTGTTATAAGACCTACTGGATATGTTAAAGCTCCATTTCCATTACTTGTATTTACTGTGAATTTATCACTTGCTATTGGACAAATAAATTGTGGTTTTTTCTTATTAATTAATCTTCCGCCTGCTCCATAATTATATGTTGATCCAGTTGATGTCCAAGCTGCTGTTTGTATTGATGATGCACTTCTATCATTACAGAATATTTGATCTGCTACTAAACTTTTTGTTGTCGCATCTGTTTCTAATGTTGTTCCTGCATACCACTTATCTATTGTCTGTTTTATTGTACTATTATATACTGTATTTCCATCTACTGTACAACTTGCACTTGTTCCATTACATTCTCCATAACCATGTTGCTGTCCTTTTATATATTGATAACCTACATATTCTGCTTTACTATAACTACTATTAAAGGTACTTGTACTTATTTGAGTACCTTCTCCTTTCATTACTGTTGCTGTACCACTTTCTGGTTTTGATGTTCCTGTATATATCATTCTTATACTGCCATCACCATTAATTCTTATTATTCGCCAATACATGTCGGCTGTAGTAAATGTTGCTTTTTCAGTTAAAGGAGTACCACCTCCTGCTTGACATAAAGTTTCATTAATTCCAACTCCATACATACCTTGAGACATACACATATTTGTAGATAAGCATTCTTCTTGATTTTTTACTTTTCTTATATTAAGCTCACCGTCAACTATTTCAGCGTATAATACCTCTGAATTATTATACATGCATTTATTAGGTTCTTTTCCAAATCTTACCCAATTATTATTTACTGCACCTCTATAATAGTAAGATGTTCCAAGATCATCAGCCTTTTTATACATACCTTTATCACTTGCAGTTGTTACATTTGCAAATTCACTTTCATCAAGTTCAGTTATACTACTTTCCCCACCATTATTTTTTAGTATAGTTAATGCTGCACCATCACTTGTTTCACATTTATGATTTGTTACATATATTTTTCCAGTAAATGATTTTCCCTCTAAAGAAGATTGTAATATTGTAAGATTATAATATTTTCCCGTTATTGATATATTTTGGGTAGTAAGTGATCCCATACTTGAAATAGAGGCTCCACTTACTAGAGTTCTTTTGTTGTTTGTCCAACTTGAATCAAAATCAAAGTTCTTTTCATTTGCAAAGTTATTTGTTCCATTTACATTTGATACTTGTAATGTGATTTCTTTATTACCATTTTTTGTAGTAGGACTTTTACCATATACATTACTTCCTGCATCATATTCATAAACTATATCATATGTACATGTTGTAAGTAAGTTTGCTGCACCAGTTAAATTTACTGTTAGTGTTGCAGTATTTGAGGCTGCGGCTATTTCATTATTTGAGGCTGTTTGACTCATATTTGCTGCTGGTACTTGTAAATTAAGTTGTGTTGCATTTGAA
>FR899422.1 GCA_000437315.1 Mycoplasma sp. CAG:472 | reverse complement strand
ATTATTTGGATCTGCTCCTTCATATCTGTAACCGTTTTCATTTGAAACAATATATTTTGTACTAGATGTTCCTGAAGAATCTAGTTCAGTATCAAGTGGAATTTTAACTCCTAATATATTCACCGAAGGCACTTCATAATCAAAATATAAATAACAGCTATCAGTACCTATAAATGAAAAACTAACCTTACCTAAAGAGCTATCATAATTACCTATTTTACCATTATTTTTACAATAACTTTTATCTCTATTTAATACATAATCTCCTTTAGGAATATCCTTTGAATTTGATTTTGTATAATCAGTTGCACCATCTTCCTTAATCATTATTGCTAAATTATTTTGTTTTCTTTTTTTAGTTTTAATTACTTTATTATTGCTTTTATAAGTTAAACATAATGTAATAGTTCCTAAAATAATTAATGCGAACAACCCTATTTTTATTTTTTTATTCATATATACTCCAATCCTACATAAATAGGAGCCTTAGTTTTCTCAAATTATAAAGATATAAGAAAATTTTATGTCCATTTTATGGAATATGGTACTAGATTTTTTTATAAAATAATGCTATTATTTAATAGTAAGATACGTAAATACGAGGTTAAGTTTTCTCAAATCTTTATAATTTGAGAAAATACGAACAAGAAAAATACTAAGAAAAATGATGTTCTTGGTATTTTTTTATATATTAAAAAAATTAACACTTTCATGTTAATTAGATAATTTTATACCCAATTCATGTCTAGTTTTGACATGTTTTGTCTAAGCCCTTGCAATACTAAAATATATATGTATAATAACTACTCGAACGAGCTGGAAATGGCGTTTCCTTCTTAATTTTTTCTAGGGGCAAACTATAATCACGTACTCCTAGATTTAAAAATTAACGCAACCTCAATTTTTCGATAAAATTAAATACCTCAATTTATTAAAGTTTAACTAAATTTATCTAAAAACTACCATTTTGATAGTTGAGTTGGTAGTTAGAAGTTATTTTAAATATTCTATATGAATAGCATAAACACCATTACTTCTTATTGCATCTTTATATCCACTTATGCTGTTAATTGATTTTATTCCTTCGTCATAATTGTCAGTTGATGATAATGTATATTTAGTTCCTTCTAACATCAATAGTTTTTCTATTGATTCATACCAATTTATTTCCTTAACTATACACTTTATTTTTTCTTTATCGTAAGAGATGAAGTTTATATAATCGTTTGGTTTTATAACGGAATAATCAAAATGCCCATTTTCATTTTTAGTGGCACGTATTTCAATTCTTTTTAGATTATTCTTTATTGCGTTAAATGCACGATTATTAATATTAAAAGAATATTCCATTAAATCAATCTCTTTACTTTTGAATTATTTAAGTACCTTGTTAAATTTGGATATCTTTCATCATAAGCATACCCTTGTGGTGGCACAAAATTAAATTCATCCCTTAACTTTGATAAATTTATAGGTTCCTCTAAAATATCAACGTGTTTTATTTCATACGCATATTTTGATTTCTTTAAGCCGTTATTAAAATCTAAATTTCCATAGCCTTCTTTTAATATTTTATTTGGATACTCTATAACATTGCCTAATTCTATTATATATTTTAGAGCACAAGTGGGAACAGTTTCATAAACATATAAAATATCTATTTTTTGTTTAGGGTAATATTTTCTAAATTCATAATTTTTTTCGCCAGTTTCAATCTTTTTTGTAAACTCTGGTTTTATGCTCAGGTAGATTCCTTTTTTCATATTCTTCAAACTCCTTTTTAAAATAATAAATAGAATAATTTCTAAATAATAAATATGGATTAGTTATCCAATTATTAGTTATTTTATGTATGACATCAAGTGCATATATTCCCTTTTCATTTTTTAAGAATTCATAATTAATCAAATAAGATGGTAAGTCACTATATGCGCCTTGTTTAACATATAAAGATTTTGATAATTTAGCTCCTGACCAGTCCAATACAAGCGGTGTATATAAAATTGCTGGTAATTTATTCACAGGGTAACCTAAAATTGCAGATGGTTTATACAATAATTCTTCTTGATAAAAACCGGCATAATCACTTCCTGTTATTCTCATTATCTGATAATCTTGTGTTAAATCTTCATTATGCATTCCATAAGCTATGGCTCTTACTAAATTCCTAACTGGGGTATTATATTCCAGTCTATCACTTTCATCTTTTATATCAGTTACAAATTCTCCATGTTCTGGACAATATGAATATATCTTATCACCATCGAATTTAGTTAATTTGCTATTTTTATCTGCTAATCCACAGCTTGGACAGGCAACCCTTATTCTTAAGTTACCATATTTAGGATCTAATATTGGCGCAATCACTTTCTTATTATCAATTATTTGCCTTACAATGGGATAAATGTATTTTTGTTTATTGAAGTTGCTTTGAAATCTAATCATATAATCAATTTTATCACTTTGTTTAAAAAATTCCAAAATTTCTAAATAATCATCAAAATTATTATCAATTTTTCCGGTATTTTTTAAACTTTTTTGATATTTAATGCCATTTATTTCAACTGTTTCACTAGGTGCTGTATCAACAACTTCAAATAAGACAGAAACATCTAACTCTGGTTTTATTTCTTTCATCTTTTTTGCTAATGAAAAGGCTGTTGAAAACACAATTAAAGTTCCAAAATGAGGTGAACTGTTAGGTTGTGCCCCAATACTAATAACTATTTTATTTTTATTAAATTTATTTAATAAAAAATTAGCTATATCCTTTTCAAAAACATAAGATCCTCCACCTAAAGGGTTATAAACATTATCATCACATTCTATTATCATTACAAAACCTCCAATAAGTTTACTATATTATATCATAAATTCTTAAATTTGGTTTATTTTTCCACATTTTTGTATAAATTTAGTGTCTTTAACTACCCATAAAAATATTATTTTTTAAATTTATTTTAACAATTTTAAACTTTTAAAATTTTTATCATATATATTTAATCACTATAAACAAAAACGAGAGCTTTCGCTCTCTTCAGATGGTTTTGATGCACCAAGATTTTTCACTAGATGAAATGAGTAATGTAAATGAGCAAAAAGGACCTCTAAAGAGTAGTAATTTTGATTATCATTTTATTATTCTGGAATAGCTACCCAGAATATATAAAACGCGCTGTCCAGATTATAATAAAAATCATTATGTGGTTATACCATGTTTTGAAATCTATTATAGCCGGATAGCGCTATCACCTTGTTGGTAACGTGAATTTCCTTCACGTTCCTATTTATAATATAACATTTATTAATATACTTATGCAAGTACTTGGGCTTGTATTTTTTCATTTAATGAATTTAAATATTCAAAGATTATTTTTTAATAAGTGATTATAATCATAAAAAAAGAGTTTACTTTTGTAAACTCATCTATGTCAAGAAAACAAAATGTTTTCTAAAATTATTATATGACTATTAAGTATTTATATACCTATCTTTCTCCCTCTTCGAGCATTTTTTGAATAAATATACCATAACCAGAATATGGATTATCAACAATAACATGAGTTAATGCTCCGACTATTTTATCATCTTGAAATATTGGCGAACCACTCATACCTTGAATAACACCACCAGTAAGTGATATTAATCTATCATCATTTATTTTAAAAGTAATATTTTTTATATCACTTGTTTCATTTATTTTAGTTATTTCTATATTAAAACTTTCCTCTTTATCACCATTTAAAACTGTTTTAATTACAGCACTTCCTATTTTAGCATTACCAACTTTTATTAAATTATTAGAGTTAATTTTATCATTATAAATACCAAAGATTCCATATCTTGTATTTTTTACTATATTACCAAATTCATAATTATAATTAAATTTAGCTATTTTACTTCCTGGAGTTCCTATGATACTTTTTTCAATACCTGTAACAAAACTATTAAAAATAGTACCCTCTTTTATTTCAACTTTCTCATTAGTATTACTTTCCACTATTTCATGACCTAAAGCACCATATATTAATGTATTTGGATCAATATAAGAAAGTGTACCAATACCCATAATTGAACTTTTTACAAAAAGACCTGTTTTAATAACTCCATCAATACTTATTAAATCAAGTTTAGTTTTCTTTTCTAAACCTTTTCTAATATAAGTAATCTCTATAGTATCATTACCAATATATTTTTCAATAGCATTTGATAGTTCATTTACGTTTGAAACCTCTATATCATTAACTTTTATAATATAATCTCCATTTGCAAGTGAGGGACTTCCCTTATTATATTTCCCATTAACTTTATAAAAGCCAATTACCATAACCCCTTTTGTATCAACTTTAATACCTAAAGTTTTACCTCCGGGAATTATATAATCAGAATATGCAAATATACTTATAGGTATAAATAAAATACATAAAAATACTAATAATTTCTTCATAATATCACATTAATATTATGTTCTAATAAGGTAAAATTATATTAACACTTTTTACCATTAAAATTTATAACATATTTTCTAGTAAATACATCTTCATTATTATTTGATTCATATCTTTCATTATATAGATTTATAAGATTTTTATCTTTTTCAAAAAGCATTTTTAATAATATATTTTTTCTAGCATCTTTATTTATATCACTTTGTAAAAGTTTAACTGGTAAATACTTTTCATCATACTCATTTATATAAGCATATTTTTTCGCTGCCATACATAGTTTAATAATCAATGTAACATTTAGTAAAACTTCATCATAATTTATTTCTCCATTTGGAAATCTAAATTCAATAGTATTTTTTAGTTTACTTTGAGCATTTTTAAGATTTATATCAAAATATCTATTATCTTGAATTTCTTTAATTTCTTTAACAAAATCATTTAATTTTTCATCTTCATTAAATTTATGTAAACTTATAGCTAAATATAATCTATTAGAAATAGGTTTAGCATAATATTCAAGTTTTGGTCTATGAATAGAACCTTTTTTATTACATATATCAAAGAAAATATCTTGGGTATTTGTATATATCATATAAAGCATTTCAAGTTCTTTAGCATTACTAAAATAATTAAAACCAATATGAATATGTCCACCACACTCATTTGTTACTTTAAAATCATTATTTTCCATAAAATCACAAATATATTTTAAATTAGCTAAATCATTTTGAGTATAATGAAGTATTGGTGAAACTATTTCAACACCATTTTCGATCGAAGAATCACCCTTAATAGACCAAGTTTTATTAATTTTTCTTACCTTTTTAATTAATTCTCCCTCGTCAAAAGAAGCCTCGAGTTCTAAACCAAATGAAATACTTTTATCTATATTTTCATACATTGCAGGTTTATTATCACATAAATTTACTTTCTTATTAGATATAAATATTTCTTTAATTAAACTTGAGGGAAGTAAATTAAATATTTCTTTTTTAGTTTTTTCATCACTTAATTTATATATATTTACAAGTATTTCTAAAGAATCTTTTTCACTAATATTATTTTTAATTATTTTATAATATTTTAAAACAATATCACTATAAATATTATTCTTTAAAATAAATATTTTATCTTCATTACTTAGTTCATTAAAATATT
>FR899421.1 GCA_000437315.1 Mycoplasma sp. CAG:472 | reverse complement strand
CCGTATGTATTAATTGCTTAAATTTAAAATTTAGTCAACTAAAAATGACAAAAATTGATTTTTTATAGTATTTTTTATACAATTTTTAAAAATTTGTCAAAATATGTTATAATTTAAGTGGTGAAGTAGTATGAGGTATGAAGTAGAGTTACCAAAGATTTTATGTTTAATGCTAATAATATCAAAGTTTGCTAAGAAAGAAAAATATTATAATACAAATGATTTAATTAAAATAGCAAATAAAATAAAACCAGAATTAGTTAGATTAAGAAAAGATAAGGATGATTATAAATATTTTGATGATACAAACTTCGGTGGATTAAGAGGCAATTTTTCAACAGCATTAACATTAAAAGGATTTATTAAAAAGAATAATAGTTATTCTCCATATTATGGAATAGGTAAGACTGATAGACTATTTAATGCATATAAAAATGGAGAAATAATACTTGATACACATGAATATAAGGCTTATACAAATAATTCTGAATTAAAAAAGCTATTAGAATTTGAGGCCAGAAATCTTTCAATAAGAGAAAGCCAAGCCCACATAAAAGTATTTTTAAAAAGAAATAAAGATTTTCCATTAGTCAGAGATGAAGATAATTTTAAAAAAATATGTGTTTTAAAATCTGACAATAATCAGTACTTTTTGCGAATATTATTTAATACATTTACTTCTGATAAAGTTGTTGAGTTTAACATGTACAACTATCTATCAGGTCCTAAAGTAAAACAATTCAATATGCACGCTTTATTTGTTGTACCATCAGGCGATGATATATGGAGTGAATTCTATGTTATTGATAGTAAGGAAATATTGAGTAAAGGGCCTTTGTTGATGTATTTTGATAAAGAAACTAAAAAGTTTTATGATGTAAATGGAAATGTTTATACATCATATACTTTGGAAGAAGGTCTAAATATTGTTTCTGATCAAAATGGTAATATACAAGAAAGACTAAATTACGATTGGAATGAATTAAGAAAAAACATAGTAGAAGATACGGTTGTTGAAAGAAATGTTGTCGAAGAGGATGAATTTTCAGTTTTCTTAAATGACTATTTAAAATGGAAAAAAGAATTTACTATTTATGGTAAAAAAGTAGTTGATTTAATAGTTTCTTCTTCTGGAGGTGCAGATGTCATACTTGAATTTGCTGGTGGAACTACCCAAAAGCTAGAATTAGAACACAAATGGAATAACTATATTTTGCATCAACATTATAAGAGCTCTGCGTGGAAGAATGCGTGGCTTTATGCAGAAGAAGAGTGGGATTTTGAAAAAGTTAAGCAGGTGTTTTCACCATATGTATCTGAATACATAGATAATATACCAAAGGTGTTTTTGTGCACTGATAAAAATGATGGTCAGAAGAAAGCTTATGAAGTTAATTGGTCAGATTTAACATATAAAGAAATAGAAGTTGGAGAATAAAAAAAGGATTATGATGTGACATAGTCCTTTTTAGTTATAGGCAATAAATAATAATTCTTCTAAGTTAATATTTCCTTTGCCCTGAGTGGAATGGTTATAGCTAGTCCTTTTTGTTTCACAATTTTTAAAATATTTTTTT
>FR899420.1 GCA_000437315.1 Mycoplasma sp. CAG:472 | reverse complement strand
ATTATCATTATTATCATGTAATGAAGATAGTCTATACGCAAGCCAGGCTATTGAATTTGATTTCCCAGATCCTGCACTATGCTGTATTAAGTAATTTTTCCCGCTACCGTTTTCTTTAGCGTCTGCAACAAGTTTTGTTACTGCATCTAATTGATGATATCTCGGGAATATCATTTTTCCTGTTCGCCATGATTTTGTTGGCGCATAATCTAAATGCATATATTTTTGTAATATTTCTAACAATGATTCTTTGCATAAAACTTTTTCCCACAAGTATGCAGTTCCAAATCCATCTTGACTATTTGGATTACCTGCGCCACCAACATTTCCAGCACCATTAGATCCTTGATTAAACGGCAAGAAATATGTACCACCTTTTGCAAGTTTAGTAGTCATTACACATTCAAACAAGTCAACGCCAAAATATACTAAACTTCTCTCATTAAATCTAAATATTGGTTCTTCAGGATCTCTATCAAATTTAAATTGATGAATTGAATTATTTATATCTTGTCCGGTATATTGATTTTTTAATTCCATTATTACGATTGGAAATCCGTTAACAAATAATGTTATATCAACACTATTTTCATTATCCATAGAATAATGTAATTGTCTTACACATTCTAAT
>FR899419.1 GCA_000437315.1 Mycoplasma sp. CAG:472 | reverse complement strand
AACAGATCAAATATATTGTAATGATAGAACAGCATCAACTTCAAATGTATCATATTCAACTACAAATTACACAACATTAACAAGTTGGAATTCAAAGGGAACACTATATTTTTATGGAGCAAATGGACGAATAAGTAATGATAATAATCCAATGTTAACTTGTGCAGTAGA
The DNA here is from genome assembly GCA_000437315.1 of Mycoplasma sp. CAG:472. GTDB lineage: Bacteria > Bacillota_I > Bacilli_A > RF39 > UBA660 > UBA6448. The sequence continues at coordinate 100,439 of FR899419.1, read as the reverse complement.
TAGTGATAGATTTACAGTTAATAAAATAAATGGTAAAGGAAATAGTGCATTAACATATCCTATAGGTTTAATAACAATAGATGAAGTTGAAATGGCAGGAAACAATTTTAATGAAAGTGTTAAAAGTCATTATTTATATACTGGAGCTCATTATTGGACAGGCACACCTGCTGCTTTCGATGGTGATTTTTCGTTTGAGTACAGTGCGATGGATGAGGGTGGATTTAGTATGTCCGATGTGGGAATTAGATTTGCGGCTCGTGGCGTAGTAAGTTTATCCTCTGAAAGTAAATTACTTGGAAGTGGAACATATAACGATGTGTACGTTGTTAGTTGACAACCAAAGAAAAAAAGCATATAATTTAGATATGTTTTGAGAAAAACTATGAACAAGACGAAATTACATATTAAGTTAATAAGAGAGTTAGTGTATGGTGAAAGCTAATAACAAAGTAGTAATTTAGATCACTTGGGAGTTGTTTATCTAAGTAAATAGGGTAAACTGTGTAATTCGCATTAAGAATAATAAGTTAATATAAAGGTGGTACCGTGCTATATGCACCCTTTTGGTAACCACTTTTTTTATTGGAGGGAAGAAAGATGTTTAAAAAATTAGATGAAAGAAAAACTAATGAAGTTGAAAAAAGTATATTAGATACTTGGCAAAAAGAGGATATTTTATCATTAACTACAAAAGGCGATGAAAACTTTGTATTTTATGATGGACCAATTTATGCTAATGCTAAACCGGGAATTCATCATGTATTTGCAAAAACAATTAAAGATGCTTTTTGTAAGTATAATGTAATGAATGGTAAAAAGGTACTTAGAAAAATAGGACTTGATACACATGGACTTCCAATTGAGGTTAATGTTGAAAAGAAATTAGGTTTTTCTGGTAAAGCAGATATTGAAAAATTTGGTGTAGAAAATTTTTGTAAAGAGTGTAATAAAGAAACCGCTACAAATATTGATGAAGTAGATAAAGTAACTCAAATGATGGGTCAATTTATTGATACTAAAAATCCATATATTACATGTAGTAATGATTTCATTGAATCTGAATGGTGGATTTTAAAAACTATGCATGAAAAAGGACTTATTTATTATGGCTCTAAAGTACTTCCATATTGTCCTAGATGTGGAACAGAACTTGCATCACACGAAGTAAGCCAAGGTTATGAAGAAGATAGTGTAAATACTGTTATTGTTCCTTTTAAAATAAAGGGTAAAGATGAATATATGCTTGTTTGGACTACTACTCCTTGGACACTTCTTGATAATGTTGCAGCATGTGTAAATCCTAATTTAACTTATGTAAAAGTTGAAAGTATGGGTTATAAATTTATATTATGTGAAAGTTTAGTAGAAAAGGTTTTAGGAGAAGATGTAAAAGTTCTTGAATCATTTAAAGGTACTGATTTAGTTGGAATAGAGTATGAACAATTAATGCCTTTTGCAAAGGTAGAGGGAAAAGCTTTTGTTGTAGTTGCGGACTCTTATGTTACTGCAGATGATGGTACTGGAATAGTTCATATTGCTCCGGCATATGGTGCTGATGATAATAGAGTATGTACTCAAAATGAAATATCTTTTGTTCAAAGTGTTGGTAGTGATGGTAAATATAAAATTGGTCCTTGGAAAGGAACTCTTGTAACAGATAAAGACCTTGAGATAGATATTATCAAATATTTAAAAGAAAATGATAAATTATTTAAGAAAATAAAAATGGTTCATGATTATCCTCATTGCTGGAGATGTAAAAGTCCACTTATATATTTTGCAAAACCTGCTTGGTATGTAAAAACAACTGCTTATAAAGATAAAATTATTGAGGCTAATAAATCTATTAATTGGTATCCAGATTATGTAGGTCAAAAAAGATTTAATAATTGGCTTGAAAATATGATAGATTGGGGTATCTCAAGAAATAGATATTGGGGATGTCCTTTACCTATTTGGGTATGTGATGAATGTAATCATTTTGATGTAATTGGTAGTGTAGAGGAATTAACTAATAGAGCCAATGAAAAAGATATTGATATTAAAAATATGGAACTTCATAGACCTTATGTAGATAATATTACAATGACTTGTTCATGTGGTGGCACAATGCATAGAGTTAAAGATGTACTTGATGTATGGTTTGATTCAGGTTCAATGCCATATGCACAATATCATTATCCATTTGAAAATAAAGAACTTTTTGAAAGTCAATTTCCTGCAGATTTTATTGCTGAGGGAGTAGACCAAACTCGTGGATGGTTTTATGTACTACTTGTAATAAGTACAATTATAAGTGGAACTTCATCATTTAAAAATGTTGTAGTTAATGATATGATGCTTGATAAAAATGGTAAAAAAATGAGTAAATCAACAGGTAATATCATTGATCCAATTGCTATTATGGAAAAATATGGAGCAGATTCTATTAGATGGTATATGCTTTATGCTTCTCCAGTATGGACACCACTTAAATTTGATGAAGATGGTGTAAAAGAAGTATATTCTAAATTTGTTAATCCTTTAAAAAATACATATTCATTCTTCCAAATGTATGCAAATGTAGATAATATTAATATAAAAGAATGTAATGTAGATTACTCTGATAGGGAGGAAATTGATAAATGGCTTTTATCAAAATATAATAATTTAGTTAAAAATGTAAGAAATTCATTTTCTGAATATGATTTAAATAAAGTTACTAAATATATTACATCTTTTGTATCAGATGATTTATCAAATTGGTATATTAGACGTAATCGTAATAGATTCTGGGGAAGTAAACTTAATAATTCAAAGAAAAGTGTTTATATGAGTACTTATGAAGTATTAAGTGGATTATGTAAATTAATTGCTCCAATAGCACCATTTGTTTCTGAGGAAATCTATACTAATTTAACAGGCGAAAAATCAGTTCATTTAGCGAGTTACCCAGTTTGCAATGAAAATCTTATAAATCCTTCTTTAGAGGAAAAAATGGATTTAGTAAGAGATCTTATTTCTATAGGAAGATACGCTAGAGAAGAAAATAAAATTAAAGTAAGACAACCTTTATCTGAAGTATTAATTGATGGTAAATATGAAAGTATTATTGATAATTTAACATCTCTTATCAAAGAGGAATTAAATGTTAAAGAAGTTAAATTTATAAATGATATTAATACTTATATGAACTTTGAAGTAAAACCTAACTTTAAAGAGGCTGGTAAAGTATTTGGTAAAAATATGAAAGCCTATCAAGAAAAATTATTAAATTTAACTGAAGAAGAACTTGAAAGTATTCAAAAAGGTGAAAGTATTACTTTAAATGTTAATGGTGAAAATTATGAAGTTGCTCCATCTTTAGTAGATATTAGATATAATGCAAAAGAGGGCTTTGATATTGGTATGGATAATGGTAAGTTTGTAATACTTAATGCTGTTATTACTGATTCACTTAAAAAAGAGGGTAATGCTAGAGAATTTGTATCTAAAGTTCAAGCAATTAGAAAAGAAAGTAATTTTGATATTGATAATAGAATTAAAATATATGTTAATGCAGATGAAGAGTTTGCAAGTTCTATTAAAGATAATCTAGATTATGTAAAAAATGAAACTCTTGCTATAGAAATTAATTTTGATGATTCTATAGAAAAGGATTTAACTTTAAATGATTATAGTGTTGGTATTAAACTAGAAAGGGTAGCGTAAGTTACCTTTTTTCATTAGGAAAAAGTTTTTATAGTATGTGTAAAATAAACGTAAAATAAATTTTTTAAAAGTGTCAAAAATATGTAAAATTTGTACTTTTTATAAGAAATTTTTCAAAAAAAGGAGGAAAAGAGAAATTTTCCGGTAATAAATATATATGAAGGGAGAATTTCAAAATGACATAGAAATATTTTGAAAATTAAAAAGTAAATGGAAAAATTTGTGATAGAAGATGCATTATATTTATTCGAAAGTATAAAAGAAAATAAAATGATTTCATATGATGATAATTTGATAAATAGTAGTAATAACAAGATTAATAATGATAAATTAGCATATATTGGTAAAAATATCAAAAGTTTTGATAGATTACAAAGTGGCTTAATATTACCCTTAAACATTCAAAAATTTGCTCAAATAGACAACAATTTGAAGAAAGAGATAGAGAAATTAACCTCTAATTCATATACCGATGTAACAAAAAATTGGATAGAAAATTCTAATCCAAATAGTCATAGGGTTTTAACTTCAGGATATTTTATCTTTAAGCAAAAGAAATACAAAGTTGATGGGAAAAATGTGATTTTGGACTATTCTAAAAAAGAAAAAGAAGTGGCAGAATGGTTAGAAGACACTTTTGGGGGAGAATTGTATATGTTGCCAAGAGTAAATTATCCAGAGGGAATAAAAACTGCTGATTATTTATTTAGAGGAGAATATTGGGATTTAAAAGAGATTAATGGTAATGGAAAAAACATTTTCTTTCATGCTGTTGAAAAACATGAAAAACAATCACATAATTTTATATTTGACGTTTCAAATTCAACACTAACAGATTTAGAAATTGATAATAGAATAAATTCTTTATATAAACTACCAAAATTAAAATGGTTAGATAAAATAATAATTAAAAGAGATAAAACATTTATAAAAATAACCAAAAAGAAGTGACCCCTCCGATTAACGGTGGGACCACTTCTCATGTACACATTATAGCATAAGAACCATATTGTGTCAATCGAGGTAGATTAATTTTGTAGTGCATTAGTTTAGAAAACTTAACCGCAAATAGTGCTACTTCGACTATTAATATTATAATCAGAAATGAAGAAAAAATGAATAACAAGGTGTTATTTTAATTTCTTTTTAATTTTTATAGAATTATATAATTATCGGTGGTAAGTGTATCTTTTTTTGATGTTAAACAATGTAAAATGATTTATATAAAATATATGTAAATAAAATGTAAAATTTCGACTTTTTTAAAGAAATTTATCAAAAAAAGGAGGAAAAGAGAAATTTTCCGGTAATAAATATATATGAAGGGAGAATTTCAAAATGACATAGAAATATTTTGAAAATTAAAAAGTAAATGGAAAAATTTGTGATAGAAAATACATTATATTTGCACGAAAGTGCAAAAGAAAATAGAATGACTTCATATGATGCTGATAATTTGATAAATAATGATAATGATGAGATTAATAATGATAAATTAACTTATACTGATAAAAATATCAATAGATATGATAGAGTTCCCTTAAATATTCAAAAATTTGCTCAAAGAAAAGAATTATTAAATAAAAGAGACATGGTAATATCTAAATTTAATTTAACACAATATGAAGATATTACATACAATACAATAAAAAATAGAAAAGTGAAAACCATAGAACCTGAATTTGTTTGTAGTTTTAATACAGTTGATGAAAAAGAAAACAAAATTACATATACCAAAAATAATGCTAAATTTAGAAAAGCCAATTTAACAAAGGATGAAAGAAAAGTTATAAACAGATTAAGAGAAGAATTAGGTTGGAATATGAATTTGTTAAGAGAAATTGAAAAACCCACCAGTATTAATGTTCCTGATATCGAAAGAATCGGTAAAACTTCAAATGATTATTATGAAATTAAAAGTGTTTATAAAAGTGAAAGTAGCAATAGTCAAAGGAAAAAAATACAAAGATGTTTTGATGAAGCTAGAAAACAATCTAATAAAATTATTGTAAATATTGATACTGATAATTGTGATTTGACTAATGAAATGGCAATGAAACAGATAGAAAAATTATTAAATAGAGAAAAGTATAATTCTGTATATAAAGAAGTTATTTTTATGGGAAAAGAAAGATATTTAAAGTATTTTAAAAGAAAATAAAAAGAACCGAAAGCGTCGGTAAGTCCAACTAGATCAGTTCTTTTATAGGTTCAATTATAACATAAGAACCATATTGTGTCAATCGAAGTAGCTTAATTTCGTAGTGTAATAGTTTTAAAAACTTAACTGCGAATAGTGCTACTTCGACTATTAATATTATAATCAGAAATGAAGAAAAAATGAATAACAAGGTGTTATTTTATTTATACAATAGTACCAATATTGGGACTAGGGGTTTTGACAATAAAAAAACTAGGTTTCCCTAGTAAATTTTAAATGGTCGAGAAGACAGGATTTGAACCTGCGACCCCTACGTCCCAAGCGTAGTGCACTACCAAGCTGTGCTACTTCTCGAAAACAAATTAATTATATCACAAATTTTAAGTTTTGCAAATAAAAAATGTACTACACTTATAAAAATGTGAAATTTTTTAAAATTGGTACGCCCAAAGGGATTCGAACCCCCAACCTTTTGATCCGTAGTCAAATGCTCTATCCAGTTGAGCTATGGGCGCAAGATGAATGCTTTTTCATAAAGCAAATTAATTATAATATAAATATTGAAAAAAATCAATAAAATCATATTCTTTTTTTTATGCATTTATGATAAAATAAAATATATGTAAAGGAAAAAGATGGATGACTAGAGAAATGTTTATGTTATTTGCTATTGGTTACTATTTTCTTACAATGATAATAATTGTAATTGTTTTACTAGTGATTTCAAATAAGACTAAAAAGAAATATTTAGCCCAAATAAATGAACTAGAAAGGCAAAAAAATTTAGTAATCTCTGCGGGAATACTTTCTGAACTTAATAAAGTTGAAAGTTTAATAAATAATGATGATTTAAGAAAAAAATATGAATCATGGCAAAAAAGGTTTAATGAAATTAAAAATGATGATATACCAAAAATAACTGATTTAATTAATGAAGTTCAAGAATATTTTGAAACAAAAGATTATGCAAATTTAAAAGCCTCAATTATAAAGACTGAAATGGATTTAAATTATTTACAAACAAAATCTGGGATTTTACTTGATGAAATTAAAGAGATTACTTTAAGTGAGGAAAGAAATAGAGATAAAATTACTAAGTTAAAAGCAGAGTATCGAAATGTACTTACAACTTATAAAGAAGATCCTGAAAGTTATAGTAAGATTAAAACTCCTTTAGAATTACAATTTGAAAATGTTGACAAATTATTTGCAAGTTTTGAAAATGCTATGGATAAAAATGCTTATACTGAAGCACCTAAAATTGTTAAGGCTATTGATGATATTGTTTCAAATTTAAATGAAATAATAAATGAAACAAAAACTATTTGTTTATATGGAGAAAATCTTATTCCTAAGAAAATCGAAGATATAAAATTGATTTATAAAAAAATGGTTCAAAGTGGTTATAATTTAGATTATTTAAATATTGAATATAATATCGAAGAGGCAAATAAAAAGATAATTGATATATTTCAAAGATTAAATGTTTTAGATGTTGAGGATTCAATCTTTGAACTTAAAACTATGCATGATTATTTTGATTCATTATATAATGATTTTGAAAATGAAAAAGTAAGTAAAAGACTTTTTGATGATTATATGCGTAGTATTGGTATAAAACTTTCTAAACTTGAAAAAATAAGTCAAGAATTATTTAAAAAAGTTGATGAACTTAAATATAGTTATGATTTAACTGATGAAGAAGTTGCAAGTATTATTGAAATAAAAGATAATATAATTGATAACCATAATAGTTATGATCATATAATTGATATATTTAGAAATAAAACATTAGCATATTCAAAACTTGCTAGTGAGATGGAAAATATAAATAATAAACTTCTTAAAAATGAAGAGAAATTAAATCATACTTTAGAAACTTTAAGTAGTTTAAAAGATGATGAATTAAGAGCAAAAGAACAACTTACAGAAATTGAGGAAATTTTAAAAGATTGTAAATTAAAAGCAAGAGAATATAAACTTCCAGTTGTACCTAAAAATTATTATGTAGAGTTTGCAGAGGCTTCCCTTGCTATAAAAGAAATGATTGCAGAACTTGAAAAAAGGCCAATTTCAATTAAAGTATTAAATATGCGTGTGGATACAGCAAGAGATTTAGTTTTAAAAGTTTATAATACAATTAATGAAACAACAAAAACCGCAAAAATGGCAGAAATGGCAATCGTATATGGAAATAGATATAGAGTAGTTAATAAAGATGTAGATTTTGGTTTAACTAAAGCAGAAAACTCTTTTTATAAAGGAAATTATAAGATTTGTTTAGAACAAGCAATTAGTGCAATAAATATAGTTGAACCTGGTATCCATCATAAATTACTTGAGAATTTTAAAGATTAGGGGGATTTATGATTTATTTAGATTATAGTGCTACAACTCCTGTTGCTTTAGAGGTACAAGATACAATGAATAAAGTAACTAGGGAGTTTATTGGTAATGCTAATTCCTTAAATGGTCTTGGCATTAAATCAAGAAATTTACTTAATAGTGCAACAAAACAAATTGCAAATTGTTTTAATATTTTAGAAAGTGAAATTACTTATACATCATCCTCAACTGAGAGTAATAATTTAGCAATAATTGGTTGTGCTTTAGCATATTTTAAAAAAGGAAAACATATTATAGTTTCAAAACTTGAACATGCTGATGTATATGATATTTGTGATTATTTAAAAAGTATTGGGTTTGAAATTAGTTATGTAAGTTCAAATGCTGATGGACTTGTAGATTTTGAGGAGTTAAAAAGATTAATTAGACCTGATACAATTTTGGTAAGTATTGCAGCTGTTAATAGTGAACTTGGTATAAGACAACCTCTTAAAATGATTAGACAAATAATAAAGAAAGAAAATCCTAATACTTTGTTTCATAGTGATATGACTCAAGCTGTAGGAAAAATTTCTGTTTCTCTTTTAGATACTGATTTAGCTACAATATCCTCACATAAAATATATGGTCCAAAAGGAATAGCAATGCTTTATAAAAATAGCACAGTAAAAATTAAACCAATTATTTATGGCAGTGGACAGTCTAATGATTTAAAACCAGGAACTCCACCACTTCCTTTGATTGTGGGATTTGCTAAGGCTTTAAGACTTGCACTCGAGGGTGTTGAAAAAAAAGAAAAATATGTAAATTTATTAAATGAAAGAATATGTAATAAACTTAGTAAATATCCAGATATTCTAATTAATAAAACTAAGTATTCTATTCCACATATTTTAAATATTTCACTTATGAATATTAAACCAGAAACATTTATTCATGCAATGGATAATGAAGAAATATATTTATCTACGAATACTGCTTGTTCTTCAGGAGAAACATCGAATGCAGTAATGGCATTATATAATGATATAAAAAGGGCTTCACATACAATAAGGATTAGTTTATCTAGCATAACTACAAGTGATGAAATTGATAAATTTCTTAAGGCTTTCGATAGAAATTTTGAATCACTTAATAGTTTAGTAAGGAAGGATTAAATGGAAAAAGTTATTATTATAAAATATGCTGAACTTTCTACGAAAAGTGATAATATTAATTTTTTTATTAAAACATTAAAACATAATATTGAATCTTTATTACAAAAAGAAACTTTCAGTATATCGTCTGATGTTGGTAGAATGATTATTTATACAGATAATATACCTAAAGTTATGGAAAAACTAAAAACTGTATTTGGTATTCATGAAATAATGATAGGTTATATTTTTAAAGAAAAAGATCTTGATACAATTAAAGAAAATGTTTTATCTTTGATTAAAGATAAAGAGTTTAATACATTTAGAGTTACTACAAAAAGAAGTGATAAACATTATGAAATACCTTCAGTAGAAGTTTCTAAACTCACTGGAGCTCATATTTTAAAAAATATTCCTAATAAAAAAGTATTACTTGAAAATTTTGATTTAGAGGTTTGTATTGAAATTAGAATTAATGAAGTACTTATTTATTTTGGAGGTATTAAAGGTCTTGGAGGTTATCCAGTTTCAACTTTAGGTAAAGGTCTTCTTATGCTTTCTGGGGGAATTGATTCTCCAGTAGCGGGCTATCTTGCAATGAAAAGAGGTATCAGACTTGAGGCAATTTATTTTGATTCTCCACCACATACATCAGATATGGCTAGAGAAAAAGTATTTGATTTAGCAAGAAAATTATCAATTTATAATGGAAGTGTAAAAGTTCATGTTATAAATTTCACTCATATCCAAGAGGAAATAATTAAAAATATTCCTAATTATTATTTAATTACAATTATGCGTAGATTTATGTATGAAATTTCTGCTTTGGTGGCTAATAGATGTAATGCTCATGTTATTATAAATGGTGAAAGTGTAGGTCAAGTTGCCTCCCAAACACTTAAGAGTATGGAAGTTATTAATGAAGCTATAAAAAAACCTGTTTTAAGACCAGTATGTTGTTTTGATAAACTGGAAATTATAGATTTGGCAAAAAAAATTGGTACTTATGATATTTCAATTAGGCCTTATGAAGATTGCTGCACAATATTTGTTCCTAAACATCCAGTTATTCATCCAGATTTAAAACTTGCTAAAGAATATGAAAAATTAATTGATAAAGATGAGCTTATTTATGAAGCAATAAAAAATCAAAAAATAATTACACTTAACAATGATGATAAAGATTATAGTGATTTACTATAGTCTTTTTTTAGTATAACTAATCTTTTTATGAGTAAACTAATAATATGAAAGAAAAAGATGAATATAATGTATCATTTACTCGAAGAAATATAAATAATTATGATAACTATTCAAAAACAAGTGGTAACACAAATAAAAAGTAATAAGGAATTATTATTTTTTTTAGTTGATAAACCTATTGCATAAATATATAAATAAATGATATATTATAAATAGGTGAACGTGAAAGAATTTTGCGTTACCAATTGGTTTTAATAATTGAAAACGCTATTCAGGCAAGCAAGGCTATAATAAACTCTTTTACGAGCTCATATAGTTTTACTAAATCTTGAACGGCGTTTTCTATTTTATCTAGGTTGTAAAAACAAATCAGAAATAGTATGCATAAAAACTCGAATTTAATTATCTTATCTTTAGACATAAGCATCATCCTCCTTCCAGAATTTTTGATTTATTTCAAACCCCCTGAAAATTGGTGGCAACGCCAGTTCCTGCACGTTCAAGTAAGTATTATACATGTAAATTTTTGTATTGCAACTACTTCGACAAAACATGTCAAAACAAGACATGAATTTATATAAAATTTGAAATTATGTGCGATTATTTTGCAAAAGAAAAGAAAAAGGTAGCAAAAGTTACTTTTTTTTTGTATAATAATTTTGAGGTGAAAGAAAATGAAAATATTATCAATAAACGCAGGTAGTTCATCATTAAAATTTACTTTATTTGAATTACCAAAAACTGAGGCTATTGCAAGTGGTGTATTTGAAAAAATAGGCCTAAAAGATAGTTTCTATACAATTAAATATGATGGAGAAAAAACAAGAAAAGAAGTATATTTAAAAGATCATTCTGTAGCAGTTGACTACTTAATTAAAGATTTAGTAGATATGCATATTGTTTCATCATTAAATGAAATCGAAGGAGTAGGTCATAGAATTCTACATGGAGGAGCAGAGTTTACTCATCCAGTAGTTTTAAATGAAGATGTAGTTGCAAGAATTAGCAAATATAATGAACTTGGACCACTTCATAATCCAGCAAACCTTCTTGGAGTTGAGGCATTTATGAAAGCCCTTCCTGGAGTAATAAATGTTGGTGTATTTGATACAGGATTCCATCAAACAATGGATGAAGAACATTTCTTATATCCAGTACCTTATGAATGGTATGAAAAATATGGTGTAAGAAAATATGGTTTCCATGGAACAAGTCATAGATTTGTATATGGAGAACTTTGCAAAAAACTTGAAAATGAAGAATTAAAAGTTATTACTTGCCATATTGGAAATGGTGCATCACTTTGTGCTATTGATGAAGGCAAAGTAGTAGATACTTCAATGGGATTTACTCCACTTGCAGGTGTTATGATGGGAACAAGATGTGGTGATATCGATCCATCTATTTTAGAATATGTATGTAACAAAACTGGTAAAACTATTTCTGAAATTACTAATGATTTAAATAAGAAGAGTGGTTTTTTAGGAGTATCAGGAATATCATCAGATGCAAGAGATGTTGAAAATGCCGCAATGGAAGGAAATAAAATGGCTGTTTTAGCGGAAAATATGTATGCTCAAAAAATTGCTAATTATATTGCTGTGTATAACAATATGCTTGGTGGAGCTGATGCTATAGTATTTACTGCTGGTGTTGGTGAAAACAGTGCAAGAATGAGAAAAATGGTTGTTGATAGAATTAAATCATTAGGTGTAAAACTTGATGATACGTTAAATAATGTTCGTGGAGAATATAAGAAAATTTCTGCTGAAGATTCTAGTATTCCAGTTTATATTTTACCAACTAATGAAGAACTTTTAATTGCCCAAGATACAATGAAGTTAAAAATTGAAATGGGTGATTAATATAAATAAGGATATATACAAGAAAATATTTAAATTAATTAAAAAATATGATGAGATAGTTCTTGCTAGACATATTGGACCAGATCCAGATGCCGTTGCAAGTCAAATTGCTCTTCGTGACTCTATTAAACTTACATTTCCAAATAAAAGAGTATATGCAGTTGGTGCGGGTGTAAGTAAATTTAAGTACTTAGGTTCTTTAGATAAACCTGATTTTAATAGTTTAACAAATAGTCTTTTGATAGTACTTGATGTACCTAACTTCTATAGAATAGATGGAGCAGATGATTTAGATTATAAAGATATAGTTAAAATAGATCATCATCCTAAAGAGGATATAATAGGTACAGCGGATTTTACATCAAGTGATTATTCCTCAACATGTGAAATGGTTGCAAATCTTATTTATGAAACAAAACTTGTTATGGATAAAGATATTGCAGAAAAACTATTTTTAGGAATTGTTTCTGATAGTGAAAGATTTTTATTTAAAAATACTACTGCGGGAACATTTGAAATGGCAGCTAAATTATGTAAGGATTATAATCTTGATTTTACAAATCTTTATGCAAATCTTTATCAAAAAAGTTTTAATGAATGTAAGTTTGAGGCTTATATAATTAATAATTTAATAATTAGTGATAATAAGTTTGGATATATTTTAATTGATAATAAAGTAGTCGAGGAATATAAAGTAGATTTATCTGCGGCATCAGTACTTATAAACAATTTTAATTTTATTGAGGAATTAAATGTATGGTGTTTTATTACTTATGATGAAAGAAATGAAATATATAAAGTAAATATTCGTTCACGAGGACCAATTATTAATGAAGTTGCCTCTAAATATAATGGTGGTGGACATCAATATGCATCTGGGGCAAGAATAAGTGAAAAGAAAGATGTTGATGCTTTAATAAAAGATTTAGATGAAGCAGCATCAAATTATCTTGCTGAGGAACAGAATTAAATTTGAAAATAACTAGTATAAAATTAAATAAAAATGGTAAGTATGTAGTAACAATTGATAATGAAAAATATAATTTATATCAAGATACTATTTTAAAATACTTACTTTTTTCTAAAAAAGAAATTGATAATACTTTATTTGAAAATATTATAAAGGACAATAACTTCTATGATGCATATTATAAAATTATTAAATTTGTAAGTATTCGTCTTCGAACAGAAAATGAAATTAGAAAAAAACTTAATACTTTATTTATTTTAAAAAAAGATCAAGATAAAATAATTAATAAACTAAAAGAGCAAGGCTACCTAAATGATGAACTATATATAAAATCATATATAAATGATAAAATTAATCTTTCTTTAGAGGGACCAGAAAAAGTTAAAAGAGATTTATTAAAAAATGGTTTTAAAAAGGAAGATATATTAAAATATTTATGTTTATTTGAGGATATTAATGAAGAGAGAATAAATAAAATAATTAATAAAAAACTTAAAGCAAATCATAACTTATCTAAAAAAATGTTTATTGTTAAAGTAGGGAATGATTTAAGAAATTTAGGTTATACCAATTATAGAGAAATACTTGAAAATATTGATTTTGATGATAAAGATATTTATCAAAAAGAATATGATAAAATATATAATAAACTTATTAAAAAATATCCACCTGAAAAGGCAGATATTCTTACAAAACAAAAACTTTATACAAAAGGATTTTAAAAAACATCAGTTTTGGCTGATGTTTTAATTTTAATTATTTTTTGTAACTTTGAATGTAACAGTGGCAGTTCCACCAGTTGCAATATCACTAAGATTAACAGTAAGTAGTCCATTAGAATTATTATATGTATACTGACTTGATGTAGCGGCTGAACCATTAATTGTAACACTATCTGGTACAAATGTAACAAGCGTAGTATCAAGAGTGTCAGTAATTACTGGTGATGTATAAGTTTGTCCAGTTGTGTTATTAATGGTTAAAGTATAAGTAAGTTCACCATCAGCCCAAGATGTTTTATCAGCACTTTTAACAGCGGTTAAACCGTTTATAACATTCACCCCCAGTGTATTCGAAGTAAGAGTAGTAGTTTGCCCGTCTATAGTTCCCGATACATTTGCTGTATTATTTAATTCATTTATCAATTTATTACCTCCATAATAATTATATGTTTTTTAAATTTTATTAATTAATTAAATAGTCCTATTTACGTGCAAAATTATTGCAATTTCTAATTAAGATACTTGTTACTTTTACAGTGTTACTTGCTATATCATTTAAATATGCTGTATTATTTAATACAAAAACTTCATTTACTTTTTTAGAAACAGAGTAGGTAACTGTTACTATTTCATTTGCATTTATATTTAAATTATTAATTTCTAATTGACCTGTTGCTTTATTATAAGTAAATGGGTAAGAACTATTATTAACTAAAACACTACTTGGTATAACATTTGCATATTTTGGATTAATAACATCTTTGAAAATGCCATTTGTAATATTTGAATTTGAATTATTTGTGATTGTAATTGAATATTTTAATATTCCATCTGACCAAATATTTTTATTAGCTAATTTAGATATAGAAAGTGGTGAACTTGGAACTTCAACAGAAATTATATTAGATGTTATGGTGGTATCTAAATTATTAATTTTACCAGTAACTAAAAAATTATTTAAAACAGTATTCATAAACCTCCATATTATAAAATATGCTTACATAAAAAAAGATATCATTATAGATACCTTATTTTGTTGTATTATTTTTTTCTTGTGTTAAAGATGCAAGTGTATTTGAAATATAATTTGAATATTGAGTAGCAAGTGTAGAATCTTCGATTTCCATACCTTTTTCTTTACGGTAATGTTGAAGAGCATTTACAGAAATTGTATTATCTTTTTTCATTTTTTCTTTTGCTAAAGTTTCAATAATTTGCTGTTTAACATCTTTTAAATCTTTTTTATCATAAGTTTTATTTCTCATTATAACATGATATCCATTGTCAGTTTTAACAACTTCAGTGCTATATGATCCATCTTTTAAAGTATATGCTTTATTTATAAGATTTGTGTATGAGTCTCCCAATTTAGTTTTGTTAACTTCACCTAAAGAACCACCTTTATCTTTTGTTGATTCATCTTCGCTATATTTTTTAGCAAGTTCTGAGAAAGCATCAGCAACTGACGAACCTTTTTTAACTGCATCCTTAAGTTCAGTAATGATTGATTTGGCTTTTGTTTCTGCTTCAGTTTCAGCTTTTTTCTTTTCATCATCATTCATTTTATCAGTAACTTGTGGTGTAATTAAAATATGACTAACTTCAATATCATTTTCCATATTTTTATAGTAATTTTCAATTTCTTTGTCAGTTATTTTTTCTTTTGCATAAGCCTCTACAGCATATGATTGCATGTAACTTAAATAAATTTGATCTTTATATTCCTCTAAAGTAGAGAATCCATAATATTGTTGTATAGCAGAAAGTAATTTTTCTTCTGAATCATAACTTTCTTTTAATGCACTTAGATAACTTTCTGAAGCCTTTTTTGCTTTTTCAATATTATCTTTAAAAGTTTCCTCTAAAACTTTTTTATCTATCATATTTACAAGTATAGATAAGGCATATTTGTCTTTCATTTGTGTATATAAATCATCTACACTGATTTTATCACCATTTTTAAAACTTACTACTGCATCCTTTCCATTTTCTAATTTTGGTACTTTTCCACATCCTGTTAAAAGAAGTGTAAGTGCCATAGCTAATACTATTTTCTTTTTCATCTTTACCTCCATAAGTTAATTATAGCAATTATAAGGGAAAAATACAATAAAAATAGGTTATTGTTAGAAATTATTATATGTAAAAGAAAACTAAATATGAGTGTCAAAATTAATTATTTAGCATTTAATATTATGAAAAGACAAAAAGGAGGAATTTTATATGAATCATTGTGGAAATGGTCTTGGAGCTGCGATTATATTAGTATTATTTATACTTCTTATAATCATAGTTGGTGCATATATTTAAGGGTGTAATATGAGTTGCTGTAATAAAAAAAATCCACCTGAAAACTGTTCAAATGGATTTAATAATTATTTTTTCATAGTATTAATTTTATTTATCTTACTTGCAATAATAATGGGACCAATTTTCTAGGGAAAAGCAAATGCTTTTCTTTTTTTTGTGCTTAAGAAAGATTTTAAAAAAAATGAACTAATTGCTAGTTCATTAATTTACAGGTTTGACATTTATATTTTGATTAAGTGAAGTAAGAATATTTTTATAATCTTCATAAATATTTTTATAATCTTTATTATATTCTTCGCTCATTTTACTAAATGGTATTACTTTATAATCACGATGATTTTTATTATAAGTATAAGTTAAATCAGCACCTAAGTTATTTACTTTAACTTCTGCATTTCCATCTTCATAAGTCGTTTTTGTTATGTCCATTGAAGCAAGAACTCCAACAACACCTTTATATCCAATTGAGGAAATTAAATCACCTTGATTAGAAATAAAATTGCCAAGTGAATAAAATACTACAGTATTTCCAATTATATCAAATGGTTGCAAACAGTGTGAATAAGTTCCTAAAATGATATCAACACCTAAAGATGCTAGATAATTTGCTATTTCTTTATTAGCTTGTGTAGGAACTGTTTCATACTCAGCACTTGCTTTATGCCAATGCATTGCCACAATTACAACATCAACTTTAGTTTTTAAATCTTCGATTTCCTTTTTAGCGGTTTCTTCATCATATAAATCTATTTTATATTTAATATTACTAACTGAATTATCAAGACCATTTAAAGTATTTGTATAATTTAAAAAACCATATTTAATTCCATTTTTTTCACCAATATTATATTTATTTTCTTTACTTTCATCTTCATTAAAACCATCAAATATAACATTTTTGCTTTTCCAATAATTATATGAATTAGTAATACAAGTATCTGATGCATAAGTACAATCAGCACTATGATTTGAGGCAAGTGATATCATATTAAATCCAGCATCAACCATTGCATCACCAAACTCTGATGGAGAATTAAAGTAAGGATAAGAACAATAACCTGGCATATTATATTTACAGTTAAATCTATCAGTTAGTTTACCACCAAAAACAGTTTCTTGATTATAATATTTTATATCATAATTTTTGATTTCCTCTTTAACAAGTTCAAGTTGTGGTGCAAAATTAAAACTTTCTGTAGAATTATCATAAGCACTAATATAAACAGGATTATGTAAAAGAGCATCACCAGTGGCCACTAAAGAGATTTTATTAACTATAGGGTAAGTAATCTTATTTTCATTAACAAATTTATTAAAATTAAAATCTTTACCACCATTTTTATTGATAATCCAGTAGGAAACAATTGTTAAAGCAATTAATATTATAAATATAAAACAAATTTTAATACTTTTTTTAATTCTTCTTTTCTTTTTCATAATAACTCACTACTAAATTATATACTTCATCTACCTTTTTAGAAGGTTTAACCTTATAATTTGGCATAATGTGTAAATGTAAATGTTTAATTTCTTGTTTATCACCATAGTTTATAGAAAATGTACATCCTTTTTCATTAGTAACATCCATTAAAACTTTAGCATATTTTTTAGCAACCTCAAACATATGAGATAAAGTTTTTTCATCAACTTCATAAATATCTTCGAAATGTTTTTTAGGAATAACTAAAGCATGTCCATCACAAATAGGGAATTTATCCATAATAAGGACTAATCTTTCATCTTCATAAATAGTCATTCTTTCTTTTTCATTTTGTGCAATATTGCAAAACAAACAATTCATAATTACCTCCGTTAAAACTATTATATCAATTATTTAAACCAAACACTACCTAAATTTACATTATCACTTTGTGGAGCAGGATCAGGATATTCAAATTTTACAAGTAAGGGCATTTTAAATGCTGTACCAAAACATAAAGCATTACCTGGTAAAATTGATTTCATTTTTTCAGCATTTTCCTCGCTCATGAAGGGAACAACCTTTTTAATATAAGCAATATCAGTAGGGTGAGTCATTTTAAATATTATAAAGTTATTACATTGACTTAATGTAGTTTCACTTATTTCTGATGGCCTTTGTGAAATAAGACCTAAAAGTATACCATATTTTCTTCCTTCTTTAGCAATTCTTTCAAATATATTATAACCAAGTACATCGCTATCAATATCATTTTGAACATATCTATGGGCTTCCTCGATTATAATATTAAATGGTTTAGAACCTCTTTCTTTTAAAGATGTAACATAGTTAAATATTAATTTAGAATATATTTTTACAAGTGATTTACCAAGTCTTTCAGTAACATAATTAATATTAAAGTTAATTATTTGGGCTTTTTTACCATTTTGAGTATGTAATATTCTATCAATATAACTTTCTAAACTTATATACTGCGGATATTCAAAATATTTTTTATTATCACTATTTAATATGCTATCAAGTCTAACTTTTAAAATATTCATCATATTAAATACACTATCATTTTTCCATACACCTTCATCAATAAGGGCAAATTCTAAGGCATTTGATACATCTTGTAAAGTAAATGGAAAAGTTCCATCAGGAAGTGAAAAAGTTACTTCATCACCAATAAATTTTTGCAAAAAGTCAGTTACTTGTTCAATAGCATTAATTTTATTATGGTCATCAACTCTCATACATTGTCTAAATGTACGATAATATCCAGGTTCACTAATTTCACTTTCAAGATTTATTTCATCAGTATGAGTTTTAGTAAGAACACCGATAACTTGATCTCTTATTTGAGGACCAGGTTTACCACTTATTAGTATATCAAGAAGAGCTTTAGCTAAAATTGTATTTTTATAAGCTTTTACAGTTTCATCATCTTTTATAAATAAATTTACATATCTAAGAGTTTTTTCAATTAAACTTAATTGAGATTTATCATTTGCTTCGAGAAGTAGTGCATATTCATCGACTCCTAAAAGCCATGGAGGTAAAAGAAGTATTTCATCATTACTATTTAAATCAGTATTATAAGTTTTATAGGCAAAAGTTGGTTCATTATTTAAGTAATTAAAGGCTTTTGCATATTCACCATAAGCATCAAATATTATAATATTTGGTTTATCATTCATATTTTCACTTTTCATTAGATTTTGCATAATTCTTGTAAAACCACAACTTTTACCACTTCCAGAGGATCCAAATATAGCAAAGTGTGAACCGAATAAACTATTGATATCAGCATTAATATAGGCATTTTCATAAAATGGACTTTTACCCATAATTAAGTAATTATTTTTAAAACCTACAATATTTTTTACAAAGTCATAATTAAGTAAATATATTACACTTGCAAAAGAGGGCTTTTCATCAAATCCATAAATAAAGTCATTATTTTCCAATTTTCCTAAAATATTAACTTTACATTTTGTTAGACTAAGCTCAGTTATTTCTCCAATAAAAGATTTATTAGTATCCTTTATTAAAACATAAAGGTTTATTAAGTTAGTGGTCTTCTTTACATCAAGTGCAAGTTTAACCTCAATTTGATTATTAATAATTTGTTCTATAGTTCCTATCATATCAATACCTCTTTACTCTAAAAATATTATATCAAAACCAGTTTTCTTTTACAATAAAATTGAATTATTTAATATGTAAAAAAATTTTGTAAAAACATTATGTGGAATTTCAATTGTACTTAATGCATTGTTTTCAATGTGCTTATTTATAATTTATAAAAAGAAAACTAAAAAATAGATAATCAATAACTGGTTCTTTATTTTTTATATTAAATCTAGGTGTCAAAATATAAAATTTATGCTATACTAAAATAGTAGTGTAGGTGTAATAAATGAATATAAAGGGATTAACAAATACTGAAGTTGAAGAAAGAAAACAAAAAGGTTTAATAAATTATGTTGATGAACCAAAAACTAAAACTATTAAAGAAATTATTAAGACAAATGCTTTAACTTATTTTAACTTTTTAAATATTGCTTTAGGTTTAATGGTTTTAATAAGTGGAATAGTATCTGGAAAATTTTTATATGCATTAAAAAATTGTCTTTTTGTTAATGTCATTTTTACAAATACTATAATAAGTATAGTCGAAGAAATTCTTGCTAAAAAAACAATTGATAAATTAAGTGTTATTGCCGATAGCAAAATTAAAGTAATTCGTGATGGTGAAACTATAGAGCTTACTAGAGAACAGCTTGTTTTAGATGATGTATGTAATTATGAAATAGGAAACCAGGTTGTAACTGATGCTGTAATATTATCTGGAACTTGTGAAGTAAATGAAGCTTTTATAACTGGTGAAGAAAAAATTATTACTAAAGAAAAGGGTGATGATTTAACAAGTGGTTCATTTATTATAAGTGGTAATGTTTATGCTAAGGTAATTCATATAGGAAAAGATAATTATATTTCTAAAATTACTAGTGAAACAAAATATATAAAAAAGACTAATTCAGTTATTTATAATTCATTTGAAAAGATGCTAAAAATACTAAGTGTTTTACTTGTTCCAATTGGTATATTATTTTTTATAAATCAAATGGGTATTACTAACAGCATTCCAGATTCCCTTATGAGTATGGTTAGTGCTTTAATAGGTATGATACCCGAAGGGCTTGTACTTTTAACATCATCGGCAATGGCAGTAAGTGTTATTAGACTTAAAAAATATAATGTTTTAGTTCAAGATTTATATTCTATTGAAAATCTTGCTAGAGTAGATACTTTATGTTTAGATAAAACTGGTACAATTACCGAAGGATTTATGGAAGTAAAAAAAATTATTCCTCTTAAAAAAGAAAGTGAAAAAGATATTAAAGAAATTTTAGCATCTTATGTAAATGCACTTTCTGATCCATCACCAACTTTTAAAGCAGTAGAAAGTTTTGTAAGTGATATTAAATATAAGGATGCTTTTTTAGAAACATTATCATTTTCAAGTGTACGTAAGTATTCAGCGGTTAAATTTGAAAGTGATGTATACTTTTTAGGTAGTCCTGAAAATTTATATAAAGGTAAAATAAAAAATCTTTCATCTTATCAAGAAGATTATAGAGTATTACTTCTTGCAAAAGGAGAAAGTTTAAAAAATATAAAAGATATAAAACCTATTGCTTTAATTTTAATTCAAGATAAAATCAAAGAAAATGCTGATGTTACTTTAAATTATTTTAAAGAGCAAGGTATTGATATTAAAATCATAAGTGGAGATAATCCAGTAACTGTTTCTAAAATTGCTAGTAGGGCAGGAATTAGTGATATAAGAAGTGTAGATATGTCACAGGTTAGTGATGAAGAAATACCTGATATTATTGAAAGTTTTAATATTTTAGGTAGAGTTAAACCAGACCAAAAGAAAAAAATAGTTATTGCCCTTAAGAATAAAGGACATTTTGTAGGTATGACTGGTGATGGAGTAAACGATTGCCTTGCTTTAAAAGAAAGTGATTGTTCTATTGCAATGGCAAGTGGAGCAGATGCTGCCAAAAATGTAAGTCAGTTTGTACTTCTTGATTCAAAAATTGATAATTTACCTCTTATTTTAAAGGAGGGAAGAAGAAGTATTAATAATATAGAAAGAAGTTCATCACTTCTCCTTAGTAAAACAATATTTACAATAATTTTAATTATTGCTTGTATTTTCCTAAATACAGAATATTTCTTTATTCCAATTCATTTAACTTTAATAACATTTTTTACAATAGGTGTTCCATCATTTATTTTAGCACTTGAACCAAACCATGAACTTGTAAAAGGAAATTTTCTTTTGAAAGTATTCTTAAAGGCTTTACCTAGTGCTTTAACTGTAGTATTTAATGTAGTAATTATTAAGTTGTTCCAAATTAATTTTGGTCTTTCACAAGAATTATGTTCGACTCTTACAGTATTTTTAACCGCTATAACAGGATTTATATTCTTAAATTATATTTGTAAACCATATAATCTTTTAAGGGGAGTAATGATGTGTATATTATTCTTAGCATTTGAATATTGTGCGCTTTACCAATATGCATTTTTCAATATAAGTAATATTAATAAAGACACTATTTTAGTATTTATAGTTTTATTTATTTGTAGTATGTATATTTTTGATAAACTTAAATCACTTTCAAATTATATATTAAGAAAAACAAATAATATCTAAACCCCTTGCATAAATATATAGATTAATGTTATATTATAAATAGGTGAACGTGAAGGAAGTTCACGTTGCCTAATAATGAAATTAGATAACGCTATCTATGCTAGTAAAGCTAAAATAAACTCTTTTAAAAGTCTAAATAGTTTTACTAGAACATGGACGGCGTTTTCTATTTTATCTAGGTTGTAAAAACAAATCAGAAATAGTATGCATAAAAACTCGAATTTAATTATCTTATCTTTAGACATAAGCATCATCCTCCTTCCAGAAATTTTGATTTATTTCAAACCCCCTGAAAATTGGTGGCAACGCCAGTTCCTGCACGTTCGATTAAGTATTATACATGTAAATTTTTGCATTGCAACTACTTCGACAAAACATGTCAAAATAAGACATGAGTTAGTTATAAAAATATAAAATTAGCATAGAAATATGTTGATTTTTTTATTGTTTCATTTTTCTTTATGTGCTATTATTAAATTATGGTAGGAGGTTTCATGGAAGAGAAATTAGAAAAATTGATGAAAAGATTAGATAAGTCTTTGTCTAAAGATAAAACTATGAAAAAAATTTTAATTGCTATTTCAATTTTTATGTGTTTTTTAATGGTAATATGCAGTAAATTAATGTTTAATCGTATGAACAGTTATAATGGAATCATTAAATTACTATTAATTCTTATCGGAGGTATTTTTATATTTTCATCAATAGTTTTTGTTTTGGTAGCATTAGATTTATGCATTAAAAAGAATGAAAAAGTGCTTAATGTAATAAGTTTAATAATTTATTTAGCATTTCTAATATTTTGGTTTGGAAGTTTAATTTATTATGATTATTCATTAATAAATAATTGGAATAATTCAAGTTTAAAAGAACTTCTTTGTACTATATTTTTATATTTACCAGGACTATTTATGAGCTATACTACTTATAGAAAAATAAGAGCGGGGTGAATGTATGAAAAAGTTTGATAAAGTTACTAGAATAATATATACAATTGTTTATGGTGTAGCAATTTTGGCAATTTTTTTGTTTTGGAAATTTTTTGTAAAAAATATTTTTTCTAGTACCGATTCTATTTCAGTGTTTATGATATTATTTTCTATTGCTATGTTGTTTGGAATATATTCTAATGCTTGTCAAATTGTTAAATTATATAATGAAGAAACTGGTAAGAAAATGTTTAGAATTTTTAGTATTATTTTTTATATAGTGTTTATGCTAATGTGGTTTTCCTCTTTAATATATTTTGATTACACAGTTATTAAAGATTATCATGGAGATATCGGGTTACTATTATTTTCTTTTATCTTTTATATTCCAGGTTTTATAATGGTTAAAAAAGTAATAGAAACAATAAAAGAGGGGAGAACTTTATGATGGAAAAGAAAGAAAAAATCATATATGCAATTTGTTATGGAGTTTTATCATTGGCATTTGTTTTTACTAGTATTTTTATTTTTAGAACTTTATTTAAGGAACCAGGATTCATTATAATTATAAAGTTATTATATGCTATTGTTTTTTTACTAAGTTCTTATATGATTGCAACAAGTGTTATTAAAATATTTAATAAAGAGTCTGGTAAAATGATTTATAAAAAACTTTATGATAAATTTATGTTTTCTTTTATGTTACTTATATTAGTTTCATCAATTTATATGCTTTATGATTTACTAAAAAAATGGAACGAAATAGGATTGCCTGGAGCTATAGCCGCAATTTTTTTAGTTTTAATGATGCTTGTTTTTTCTATTGTTGAATTAATTAAATTATTTAAAAAAATTAAATATACGAGGTATTTATGATTTATCCAGATTATAAAAATAATATTGTTAATATAGCAGGTAGTATTGAAAAATATTTTGATTTAAAAAGTGAAGTTTCTTCACTTGGGGAAATTGATGAAGTATTAAATACTTATAAACCTAAAAATGTAGTGGTTATTTTATTTGATGGAATGGGTTATAACTTAATAAATGAAAAACTACCTAATACATTTTTAGTAAATAATATAGTTAAAAAAGTTATCTCGACTTGTCCTTCGACAACGACTAGTGCTACAACTTCGATTATGACAGGAAAATATCCTTGCACGCATGGTTATTTAGGATGGGATATGTACTATAAAAATGAAAATGCTTTTGTAACAATGTTTACAAATATATATAAAGATGGTGATAAAGAATATCCCTTTAATATTGCAGAAAAATATTTTTCTTATAAAACGATTACTGATAGAATTTTAGAAAATGGTAAATATCATTCAAAAATAGTATTTCCAATTAAATATGAAGAAACATATAAAGATATTGATGAAATGCTATCTATGATAAAATCCAATTTAAATATAAAAGAAAAAAATTATATTTATGCTTATTATATGGATCCTGATAGCATGTTACATGTAAAAGGTAATAACAGTAAAGAAGTATTATCTATTTTAAAAATGATTAATAATAAATGTGAAAGTTTTGCAAATGAAATAAAAGATACTTTATTAATTATTACAGCAGATCATGGTCATTTAGATACTGAATACATTTATTTAAGTGATTATCCAGATTTATTTGATTTAATTATTAGCAATGTTTGGCTTGAGGGAAGATGCTGCGCATTTAATGTAACTGATAAAACTTTATTTGAAAAATTATTTAATAAATACTTTTCGGAATATTTTAAATTAATGAGTAAAGATGAAGTAATAGAATCTAAATTATTTGGTCTTAATAATGAAAATAAATATTTTTGTGATTCTATTGGAGACTTTATTGCTCTTGCAAAAAGTGATAAAATATTTAAGTATAAAAGAGGAGGACATATATTTAAATCTAATCATGCAGGTTTTACAGAAGATGAAATGTATGTGCCTTTAATAATGGTGAGAAAATGAATAAAGAAGAAACTATAATAAAATATTTTTCAGGAAATTATGCATATGATTTATTTTTAATGGGAATGATATTTGGTAATCCTATCTATAGTGAATATATTTCAAATAAAGAATATTTAAATGGTGCTATAGTGGGAAATATTTCAAGTATATTTTTAGCTATTAAAGAAAAAATGGTTGATAAAAATAATAACATTTTACTTCCTATTTCCTTAATGGAAAAAAATGTAAATATAATTGCTAATAAAACAGATTGTGGTTATGAAATAAATGGTTATACTTTTAAAGATAGTTATACTTTAGTTACTACGATTAGAAATAAATTAGGTCATGGTGAATATTTGATAGATTTTGCTCATAATAGAATAATATTAAAAGTTGATGGAAATGATATAGTTATTCAAATACCAAAGCTTACAAATTTTGTTATATCATCTTTTTCCTCAACATTACAAAATTATAATACTTCCTCATTTACAAGATGTTTTGTTTATTCTAAAAGTATTATTGGTAAGGATAAAGAAAGGTATTCATTAAATGAATATAAAAATATGATTGCATCTTATTATAAGTATAATATTACAATAAAAAGAAAAGATGGAAGTCCAATTGAGGGATTTATATTTGATAGATTTAATGAAACTGTTTCTTCATTTTCAAATTCATTAAATTTAAGCGAACTTATTGATTTCGAAAAGAAAGTTAAAAATGATTATGAAGTAACTTGGAATAAAGTTAGTACTAAAAATGAAGACACGAAAATGTTAGAAAGTTTTCTATATAATAGTACAACTTTAAATACGCCATATGAAAGAGCTATTGAAATTGTTGGTTATGAAGTTGATAAATTATTTAATAAAGATAAATTTGATAACTTTAGCATGATTGCCTCAGGTGTACATAACTTATTACTACTTAATTCAATAAAAGAATTAGGAACATCTAATTATGAAAAAGTTCATGATGATATAATAAAAAAATATGGTAAACTTTATATAGCTACTGATGACTTAGCTCAAAGTTTAATATCTTCGTTTAATGCTTTATTTGCATATGGTTATGATGATGTTTTACATAATAAAAATGAATATCAAAGTTTAGATTTGGATGGTTTTGATTATTCACTTATAGATACAAGTTCGTTTAATGTAGAAGTGGAAAAAACAGATGATGGATATATTACTGATTTAGGTGTAAAGGAAAATGCTATTAAAAATAATATAAATAAATTAAATAATGCTTTAGTTAGTTGCAATAATAATTTAGCAAAAGTTACTTCGATTGGTAATCAAAAAGGTATAAATGCTATAACTAGTCAAATAAATACAATTAATGGGAATATTAATGGATATAATATTGATTTAGCAAATATTCAAAATACTTTAAATAATGTAAATAATTATGTAAGTACTTATGCAAGTCTACTTAAAAATGAAAAGATAATTAACGGCATTAGGAATAGTATTGCTCATGGTAATTACAAAGTTATACTTAAAGAAACTTTAAAAGATTCCTTAATAGAATTTACTGATTTTTATGAAGGAGAAGTTACATTTAAAGCAAGTATTAGTATTGATAACTTTGTAGAATTTTTACAAAAAAGTGCTATAGAAATAGAAAAATATTTATCTAAAGAAGAAAAATTAGTGTTAGGAAATTAACATTAATTTTTTTATAAAAAAAATTAGCAAAAGGTATTGACAAGTGCTAATTTGCATAATATAATAATGTTAGCATTTTGGTTAAGGAAGTGCTAGAAAGGACATTATGGATAATCGTCAAAAACAGTTACTAAAAGTAATAGTAGAGACTTATGTAAAGTCCGTTAAACCTGTTGGAAGTAAGTCGCTTTGTGAAAAGTTTAATTTATCAAGTGCTACAATAAGAAATGAGATGGCTATTTTAGAGGATTTAGGTTATATTGAAAAAAATCATATATCCTCAGGAAGAATACCTTCAGAAAAAGGTTATCGTTATTATGTTGAAAACTTGATGGAACCTGAAAAACTTAATGGTAGCGAAATGTTAAAACTTCAGAGAGTAGTTAAAAATCAAGATTTAGTATTATCTGATGCAATTACTAAGTGTATGGAGATAATTAGTGATTTAACAAATTATGCTTCAATAGTTTTGGGAAGTAGTAGCATGGATAATTTGCTTAAACAAGTAAGTATTATTCCAATAGATGAAAATAAAATTGTTGCTTTAGTATGTACAAATACAGGACTTGTAGAAAATAAGAAATTTGTTTTACCGGATGGTACAAATGTTAAAGAACTTATTAAAACTAGTGAAATAATTAATAAGATGCTTATTGGAACACCAATTAAAGATGTTTCACAGCATTTGGAGTTTGAAATAAAACCAATTATTGCACAGGAAATAAGTAATTATGAAAAAGTATATAATATATTTTATAATGCTTTTACAGATTTTGTTGATGAAAATGCAAATGTTACTGTAAGTGGTAAGGCTAAAGTATTAGAACAACCAGAATATGATAATCCTGATTCAATTAAAAAACTTGCATATAAACTTGAGGATGAATCCTTCATTAAGAAAGTTACAAGTATTGATGGTAGTGATGAAATTAAGGTTTATATAGGCGATGAATCGCAAATTGATGATAATACAACTATTGTAAAAAGGACTTATGATATTAATGGTGAAAAAGGTTCTATTGCAATAATAGGTCCAAAAAGAATGGATTATGCTAAAGTATATGGACTACTTGATTATGTCCTAGAACAAATGAAGAAAAAGTAGGTGATAACTTGAAAGAAGATATTAAAAAAGAAGAAAAAGTTTCAGTAAATGAAAAAGAAATTAAGAAAGATAAAAAAAATAATCATCATGAAAAATGTATGGAAGAAATCAAAAAATTTGCTGAAGAAAACAAGAAGTTAATTGAAGAAAAAAATGCACTTTCAGATAAAATATTAAGATTAAATGCTGAAATGCAAAATATGAATAGACGCTTTAATGAAGAAAAAGCTAATATTTATAAATATGATGGTGAAAAACTTATTAAAGAGATTTTACCTATCATTGATAATTTTGAAAGAGCAATATCTCTTGATGATGATAACTTAACTGATGAGCTTTCAAAATTCTTATCTGGATTTAAAATGATATATACATCACTTTTATCTACTTTAAATGCAATTGGTGTTAAAGAGATTGAAGCAATGGGTAAACAGTTTGATCCAAAAACTATGGAAGCAATTATGACTACCAGTATTATGGAAGAAGAGGAAGGCGTAGTTGTGGAAGTAATGCAAAAAGGCTATACTTATAATGATAAAGTTATAAGAGTAGCTATGGTAAAAGTTAATGAATGATAATTTTCTAGCTTTGTCACTAATTTTTAATAGTTTTGGTGAGTATCATTTAGAAAGTATTGATATTCATTCTAGACTTACATCAGAGAAACTTGATAGAGCATATTTTGATTCATTAATGGAACTTTTAAAAGTTACTAGAGGACTTATTAGTCATGAAGAGTTTTCTAGTAATTATAATCAAATTTTAAGCAATTTATCTAGTGAGGAACAAATTATTATTAATGATGAAATAGTTAAAATTGTTAATGAAATTAATTCAAATTTAGATAATGAAAATAAAATTACTCGATAAAAAGAAAGGAATGATAAATTATGAGTAAAATTATTGGTATAGATTTAGGTACAACAAATAGTTGTGTAGCGGTACTAGAAGGTGGGGAAGCAAAAGTTATTCCTAATGCCGAAGGAAACCGTACAACTCCTTCAGTAGTTGCTTTTAAAGGTGACGATGAACTAGTTGGAGAAACTGCAAAAAGACAAGCAGTAACAAATGTTAAAAATACAATTTCCTCAATTAAAAGAAAAATGGGAACAAATGAAAAAGTTGAGGCTAATGGAAGAATGTATACACCAGAGGAAATCAGTGCAAAGATTCTTTCTAAATTAAAAAAAGATGCTGAAAGTTATTTAGGAGATAAAGTAACTAAAGCTGTTATTACAGTTCCAGCATACTTTAATGATGCACAAAGACAAGCAACTAAAAATGCTGGTAAAATAGCAGGTCTTGATGTTGAAAGAATTATCAATGAACCAACAGCTGCAGCACTTGCTTATGGCCTTGATAAACAAGATGTACTTCAAACAATTTTAGTATATGACTTAGGTGGAGGAACATTCGATGTTTCAATTCTTGAACTTGGTGATGGTGTTTTCGAAGTTAAGTCTACTGCAGGTAATAACCATTTAGGTGGAGATGACTTTGATGAAAGAGTTGCTAATTATTTAGTATCAGAATTCAAAAAAGAGCATGGTATTGATTTATCAAAAGATGCTATGGCAATGCAAAGAGTTAAAGATGCTGCTGAAAAAGCTAAAAAAGATTTATCATCTATGACTACAACACAAATTTCACTTCCATTTATAACTCAAAATGAAAACAAAGAACCACTTCATATGGACATTACTTTATCAAAAGCAAAATTCGAAGATTTAAATAAAGATTTATTTGATTCTACACTTGAACCAGTTAGAAAAGCTTTAAAAGATGCTGGACTTACTGCAAAAGATATTAATAAAGTAATCCTTGTTGGAGGATCATCTAGAATACCTTATATTCAAGAACTTGTTAAAAAAGAACTTGGACAAGAACCAAATAAGAGTGTAAACCCTGATGAAGTTGTAGCAATGGGTGCTGCTATTCAAGGTGGCGTACTTACTGGTGAAGTAAATGATGTAGTACTTCTTGATGTTACACCACTATCACTTGGTATTGAAACTTTAGGAAACGTAATGACTGTACTTATTCCTAGAAATACAACTATTCCAACAAGTAAGAGTCAAGTATTCTCAACTGCTGCAGATAACCAACCTGCTGTTGATATTCACGTACTTCAAGGTGAAAGACCAATGGCATCAGATAATAAAACTTTAGGAAACTTCCAACTTACTAATATACCTCCAGCAAGAAGAGGAGTTCCACAAATTGAAGTAAAATTTGATATTGATGCTAATGGTATAGTAAACGTTACTGCTAAAGATCTTGGAACTAATAAAGAACAATCAATTACAATTACATCTTCAACAAATCTTTCTGATGAAGAAATTGATAAAATGATGAAAGAGGCTGAAGCTAATAAAGAAGCTGATGAAAAGAAAAAGGCTGAAAGTGAAGCTAGAAATGAAGCAGATTCAATGATTCTTGCAACAAATCGTGCTTTAGAGGACTTAAAAGATAAAGTTGATCCTAAAGATAAAGAAGAAGCTGAAAAATTAATTAAAGACCTTGAGGAATCTCTTAAGGGAAATGACATCGAAGATATTAAAGCTAAGACTGAAAGTCTAAATAAAAAGGCTATGGAACTTGCTGGTAAAGTATATGAGGCAAATAAATCAAATGCTGAAAATACTGAAACAACTAGTTCAAATGATTCATCAGACGATGCCCAAGAAGCTGAATATAAAGAAAAATAATAAAAGAAAGGTAGAGTATTAGGTCCTATTTCTAGGACCTAATATTTGGTTATAAAATATGAAAGAAAAAATTGATTTAAGTGCTTTATTTAAAAGTGATGAAGATGCTAAAAAGGAACTTATTTCCTTAAAAAAATATGCTAAAAATATTTCTAATTATGAAGGTAAAATATTATCTAATCCAGAAATGTTATATGAATATTTAGAGTATGATAATGAAATTTCAAAAAGACTTGAAAGGCTTTATCTATATGCTCATATTAATAATGATTTAGATTTAACAAATGAAAATTATAATGAAATGTTAGGTAATGTACTTAATTTCTTAAATGAATTATCAGAAAAAGAAAGTTATGTTGTTCCAGAATTACTTGAAAAAGATTTTAAATTTGTTAAAGAATATATAAAAAAATTTCCAAAGTTAAAGGAATATGAAAATAATTTAAAGAGTATTTATAGAGCTAAAAAATATATTAAGTCTAAAGAAGAAGAAAAAATTATTACACTTTTAACATCTGTATACTCTAAAAGTGAGGATGCAAGTGAAATGCTTCTTACAACGGATATGGACTTTGGCACTATTACAAATGAAGAAGGTAAAATCGTACCTTTAACAATATCTAACTTTAGTACTTATATTCGAAGTAATAATCAAAATGTTCGAAAAGAGGCATTTTTAAAGCTTTATAAAGAAATTAAACATTATGAAAATACCTTTAATACTATATATACAACAAAAGTAATGAGTAATAATAAGGTTGCTAAGTTAAGAGGATTTACTTCTGCAAGAAGTTTGAGTTTATATTCAAATGATATTAAAAATGATATTTATGATAATTTAATAAATGGTATTAAAAATAATTTACCTAAATTTTATAAATATTATGATTTAAAAAAGAAAGTATTAGGTTTAGATAAACTTCATTTATATGATACTTATGCAAATATTACAAAAGATTTTGATAAAAAATATACATATGATGAAGCAAAAAAACTTGTAATATCTTCTTTAGAGGTAATGGGAAATTCTTATGTAGAGGTAATTAAAAAAGCATTTTCTGATAATTGGATTGATGTATATCCTAAAAAAAATAAAAGAGATGGTGGATACTGTACATGTGCATATCTTGCTCATCCTTATATAGTTATAAATTATGAGGGAAAACTTGATGATGTATCAACTCTTATTCATGAACTAGGCCATGCAATGCATTATTACTATGCTCAAAACTTTAATACTTATGAAGACTATAATTATTCTATTTTTGTAGCGGAGGTTGCAAGTCAAGTAAATGAAATAATTCTTACAAATTATATGTTAAATCATACAGATAATATTGAGGAGAAAAAATATATATTAGATAGTATATTACAAAGATTTAAAGCAACAATGATTAGACAAACTATGTTTGCTCATTTCGAAGATAATCTTCATAACAAAGAAATGAATGGAACAGTTCTTACTAAAGAATTAGTACAAAAAGAATATTTAGATTTAAATAAATTATATTTTGGACCAAATGTTGAAGTTGATGAAGATATTAAATACGAATGTTATAGAATTCCACATTTTTATTATAATTTCTATGTTTATCAATATGCTACAGGTTATGCTGCTGCACTTAAAATAGCAAATGATATTATAAATAAGAAAGATGGAGCTTTAGAAAACTATATTAAATTTTTAAAACTTGGTTCTACATTAGATCCAGTTAAAAGTTTAAAAGTAGCGGGCGTAGATATACAAAGTCCATCACTTTATGATGAAGTATTTAAATTCTTTGATGAAAAAAGAAAGGAGTTAGAAAGTCTTTATGAATAGTAAAAAAGATTATTATGAACTTTTAGGTGTTTCAAAAACAGCCACTGACGAAGAAATTAAAAGAGCCTTTAGAAAACTTGCTAAGATGTACCATCCAGATAATAAAGAAACTGGTGATGAAGCAAAATTCAAAGAAATAGGTGAGGCTTATGCAATTTTATCTGATCCACAAAAAAGGAAAGCATATGATCAGTATGGTTCAGCTGCCTTTGATGGAACAGGTAACTTTGGCGGTCAAGGTGGATTTAATTTTAATGCCAGTGATATCGATTTAGGAGATATTCTTCGCCATGTTTTTGGAGAGGATGATGACTTCGGTTCATCCTTTACAAGTGGATTTTCCTCATTTGGTGGAGGAAGAAAGCAAAGAACTTCAAGAGGTAGTGATATAAAAGTAACTATTCCTCTTACTTTCGAAGAGGCTGCATTTGGATGTGAAAAAACTATTGAAGTTAATTTAAAAAGTTCTTGTAAAACCTGTGATGGTAAAGGTGGCTTTAATGAAAAAACATGTTCAAAATGTGGTGGTCGTGGAGTAGTCTTAGAGCAAGTTCGTTCTATATTTGGAGTAATGCAAACCCAAAAAGTATGTCCTGATTGTATGGGGAAAGGTGTTACTTATCAAAATATTTGTTCAGACTGTAAAGGAATGGGTATTGTAAATGAAAAAAAATCTATTAAAATTAAAGTTCCCGAAGGCGTTGATTCAGGTCATGAATTAAGACTTGCAGGTAAAGGTAATGCCTCTTCAAATGGTGAAAATGGTGATCTTTATGTAGATTTTGAAATAAAAGAGCATCCTCTTTTTGAAAGACAAGGAAATGATATTTATCTTGAACTTCCAATTAATGTTGCCGAGGCGACTTTAGGTTGTGAAAAAGAAATACCAACACTTACTGGTAATGTTATTCTTGAAATAAAACCAGGAACTCAAAATTATACAAAGTTAAAACTTAAAGGAAAAGGTTTAAAAAGTCCAAATTCAATTATGCGCGGTAATATGTATGTTGTAGTAAATATTATTATTCCTACAAAACTTACTTTATCCCAAAAGAAATTATTCAAGGAACTTTTAGATAGCAATCTTGATAATGAAGATGAAATAAAGGACTTTAATAGAAAAATGAAATAGTGTAAAAATCTATTTCTTTTTTATGTAAAAAATATGTAAAGTGTAAAAAATACTAAAATTTCATAATTTTATCTAAAAATATATTTTTGGATGCAATTTAAAATTTTTTTTGCAAAAAATCACTCTAAAAATATAAATTTAGAACAAAATATGCATTTTTTAGACTTTTGCTTAATTCTTTTAATTTTGCTAATATGCATTTGAAAGGAGGAAAGAATATGCCTTATGGTTTTATTAATGATAGAGCAGCTAAACTACTTTTAACTGATATAAACCTTAGAGATTATGTATGTTTAATAATAAGTAAATTATTAAAACTAAACTATGAATATGTTAAGAATAATCTAGAGCTTGTTCATAATGGTGTTAATGAAAATCAAAATATAAAAGGAAAAGATACTGATGCTTTATTTGAAAATGATTATAGCGTTATTAATTTTGAATTTAATACTGAATATAAATCAACATATATTGTAAAGAATAATATGTATGTATTTCATTTATATTTAAGACAACTTAAACCTGGTGAAAAAGAAAGAAAAATTAAACCAATATATCAAATTAATGTGAATAATTTCGATATTTATCAAAAGGGAGAGTTTATTTACAAAACACAATTATGCGAAACCACATATCATTGCATTCGTGATAACAACCTTGTTATTTATGATATCAATATGGACTTTCTAAAAAAACTAAGTTATAATGAAATTGATGGGATGCCAAGTGATAGTTTGGAAAAATTGTTTCTAGTATTTTATAATCGAGAAGATTTTAACTATGAACAGTTTTATGATGGCAATCCAATAATGGAAAGGGTAATTAAAAGGTTAGAGGAAATGTGGGAAAATTTTGATGATATGCTATATTATGATGTCGAAAAACTTAGAAAAGCTGCCGATGATGAGGCAATGAAAGAAACTATTGAAAAACAAGTTGCCGAAAAGGTAGAAAAAAGAGAAAAAGAAATTACTAAAGAAATAACTCAAAAAGTAACTGATGAAGTAACCCAAAAAGTGACTGATGAAGTTACTGTGGCAATAGCTCTCAAAATGATAAAAGATGGTCTATCAAAACAGCAAGTAATTAACTACTTGCAAATAACTGAGGAAGAATACGAAACTTTAAAAAGAAAAGTCTTTGATAAATAATTATCATTGACTTTTTAATTGAAAAACTTTCCATCTTGCAACAAAACTATATATTTGCTATAATTATTTTGAAAATAGGATGTGAAAAGTATGGATGATTTTAAAAATGAATATGATGATAGCACTAATGTTATTGTCGAAATAAACAAAAATGTTGAGGATACTTTATATGATGAAGATAAAGTATCTATTGAGGATGATGAAATGGTTGTAACTAAAGAAAAGAAAAAGAAACCTCAGAAAAATAAAAAGAAGTTTTCTTTTAAAAACCTTACTAAAAAACAAAAGATAATTTTTATAGTAAGTATATCTTTAATTGTTTTAGTAATAGCATTTATTTTAGTATATTTTCTTGTTATAAAAAAAGATAAGAAAGTAGATGATAATAAAGAAAAACCCGTTATAGTGGAAAAAGATAATTACATTTATAATAATGGTACATTAAAATTTTTGGATAAAGATGATAAAACTATTGGTGATTATGAATGTGAAAATAAAGATGAAAATAAATGTTATGTTGCATATTTAACAAGTGAAAATAAAACCGACTTACCAGTTTATTTAGATGAAAAAGAAAATCCTTTACAAAGAAGAAGTCAAATATATAATAATAAATATGTCTTTGTTCAAGATGGCGATATAATTAATTTATATAATATGATTGATAAGAAAAAAGAAAGTTCATATAAAACTATTAAAGTTGGATCTACTAAAGAGGGCATTGTAGCCTTTACTGATGAAAAAGATAAATATGGTGTTTTATCAATTAGTGATGAAATAAAGGAACTTGCTAAAGCAAAATATGATTATATTGATATATATAATAGTGATAATACATTTATTGCAAAAGAGGGTTCATCATATTATTTAATAAAGGATGATAATAAGATTTCTAAAGATTTTAGTAATGAAATTAGTGCATTTAATGATAAATTTTTAGTAAGTGATAATGTTTTATATGATTTAAATGGTAATAAAGTTATAAATAAAGAATATGATACTATTTTACTTGATAAAGATTTTGTATTTGCAGTTAACAGTAGAAAAATGACTATTTATGATAATAACTTAAATAAATTAAATGAAGAAGAAATTAAATTAAAGAGTTTAGATTATAAAACATCATACATTTTTGATGAAAAAAATACTTTAAAAGAAACTAAAAAACCTTTTGAATTTACTTATTCTAACGGAAGTCTTACAATTACTTATGATGATAAAGAAAAGACTATCAATGTTTATGAAGGAGCATTTAACTCTAAACTTGATTTTGTAAATTATTTTGATGGAAAACTTTATTTTTATTCAGATGAAGATAAAGAAAACTTAATTGGCAAATATACATGTAAAAATAAAAATGATGTTACAAGTAAAACAACTGAACTTACAAGCTGTTTTGTAGCAAAGGAAAGTAAGATTGTAAATGAAACTTCAGGATATATTCCAATATTTAATAATAGTTATGCATTTATTTCTGATAATAATAACGTTATATTATATGATTTAAAAAATAGTAAAAACTTAAGTGAATATAAAGCAGTAGATACTGGCATTGGCGTAGAAAAAGTAACTCATGTATCAGCCTTAAATAGTTTAGTATATTGTCAAAATACATCCGATGGATATGGAGCAATAACATTTGGTAGTAATGGTCCATCTGGGGTAATAGCCTTTACTGATACTAAAAGTGATGAACCATCAGGTAAAACTCTTAGCATATCATTTATGAAAGACTTACTTTTAGTAAAAAGAGAAAAGAAAAATTTCCTATATGATAAAATAGGTAATGAGATAGCATCATCAACATTTGATATTATAGATTATGTATCTTCATATATGCTTGTTAAAAACAAAGATAATTATTTAGTATATAGTATGAAAGGTAATATTTTATCTAATGAAGGGAAATATATAAAACTTTATGATAATTATTTTGCATTAGTTAAAAAAGATAACTCTTTAAATATCTATAATTACAAAGATGCTAAAAAAGGTATTTTAGATGTAAATATTCAAATTAAAGGAAATGATTCAACTTTATTTGAAATAAGTGAGGATGAAGAAAATTATATTATAAAAGTAAATAATAATAGTTATAAATTTAATAAAGCAACAGGTAATCTTGTAAGTGGTGATGGTAATGAAGAATAATAAAATGGTTCTTCCCGTTATAATTATTCTTCTGATAATATTTTTGCCTCTTACAGTAATTGGTTCTTATAAAAGTTTATCTAAGGGTACTTCTTTAGAAAATCCTAGTAAAGAACATAAATATAATAATAAATTATTTTACTATGATAGTGAAGGTAAATTATTAGGAACATATGAATGTACATCTTCAGATTGTGATGATGCTCAAACTGAAATTGATGATGAAATAAATGATTTTTATAAAGAAGGAGATAAAAATGATATTGGTGTATTTAATACTGATAATGTTTTTATTAAGGATAATGATAAAATCTATTTGTATAGTTTAGGTACTAAAATTAAGTTATTAACTTTAAATATGTTAAAAAATTATAATTCTGATATTGAGGGAAACTATTTAATAGTTAAAAATGAAGAAAATTTATATGGATTATTTGATTTAAATGTAGGTAATTTTAAAATAAAACCTAGTTATGATTATATGGCACTTGCTAATAAAACTGATGAAGACGTTATTAAAAGTGATAAAATTATTGTTGAAAAATTAAATGGATATTATTTAATAGATAAAGATGATAATTCATTAACAAGTACTTTTGGAGTTCCTATTTATGATTATAATGATAATCTAATAATATCTAAAAATAATGATATTTATTCATTTTATACTTATAATGGAGATAATATTTTATCAGATTTAAGTATAAATAATTATGAATATTTTAATGATTATATTATTATATTAACAAGTAGTTCTAATGAAATTATTATTTATAATAGTAAATCGAGTACTATAGAAAAAAGATATACACCAATTGAAACAGATAGTTTAAGTTATGAAATAAATGATAATCAAATAATTATTAAAAATAATGGTAATGAATTTGATAAGTTTGAGGAAAAGGGTAATTAACTCTTTTTTTCTTATGAAAGGTTAATATGAAATTTAAAAGAATATATATAGAAATAACTAATAGTTGTAATTTAAATTGCTCTTTTTGTAGTAAATCTTTTAGAGATAAAAGAAATATGAGTATTTTAGAATTTGAAACTGTTTTAAAAAAAATAGATAAATATACTGATTTTATATATTTACACGTTAAAGGAGAACCTCTTTTACATCCAGATTTAGATAAAATACTTGAGTTACTAGATAATTATAATAAAAAAGTTATAATTACCACAAATGGGACACTTTTAAAAGAAAAACTTGATATATTATTAAAACATAATATATATAAAATAAATATTTCTCTTCATAGTGAAAATAGTAAAGAAAGTTATTTAGAAGATATTTTAGAATGTATAAGTATTTTAAAAATAAATACAATTATTTCTTTAAGATTTTGGACTTTAGAGGAAAATAAAATGGATGATAAAACTAAAAAGTATATTAGTATTTTAAAAAGATATTTTAATATAAATGAAATTAATAATAATACTAAACTTATAGATAATGTTTATGTATCACTACAAAATATTTTTGAGTGGCCAAGTAATGCAAATAGTAATAGTGATGGATATTGTCTTGGCGGTAAAAGTCATATTGGTATATTATCTGATGGCAGTGTAATAATATGTTGTCTTGATGGTGAAGGAGAAAGTAATTTAGGAAATATTTTTTATGAAGACTTATCTTTTATACTAAATAGTGAAAAATACCATAATATTATAAATTATTTTAAGAATAATAAATGTTATTTAGATATTTGCAAAAAGTGCACATATAAAAATAGATTTAAGTAAGATTTTTATTAATAAATTACTAAAAAAATCATATATTTTTTACTACTTGACAAATATAATAGATATGGTATAATTTTTATCGACAAATTAAATTAGCAAGGAGAGAAAGAAAAAATGAAAAAAGATAGTTTTATAATTACCGCTGAGGGATACCTTAAACTTGAGGAAGAATTAAATGAACTTAAAAATGTACGTAGACCTCAAATAATTAAAGCATTAAAGGATGCTAGAGCTCAAGGAGATTTATCTGAAAATTCTGATTATGATGCTGCAAGAGATGCTCAAGGTAAAGTTGAATCAAGAATTAAAGAACTTGAATATAGACTTGAACATAGTGAAATAGCTAAAATTGAAAAGGGTGGTAAAGTAAGTGTTGGATCCACTGTTACAATTGATGATGATGGTGATGAAGACACTTATAAAATAGTTGGTTCTGCTGAAGCTGATGCATTTAATAACTTAATTAGTAATGTATCACCTTTAGGACAAGCATTAATGTCTCATAAAGAAGGAGATATTGTTACTGTTGAATCACCTAACGGACAGTATTCTGTTAAAATTCTAAAAGTATGTTAATTGCATACTTTTTTTATTGTAAAATATAAAAAAACTAGTCAAATTGACTAGTATAGTAAATGTGTCCTAGACACTTGACTATGTACTTAAATAAGTACAATTATGAAGTATTTCTACTTCAGGCTTTCGCCTTTGCGATTTAATTGTACTATATATAATATGCATAAATCAAGTAAAAGTATACATTTTAAACTATAATTTATAGTTCGTATATTCTTAAATATAATAAAAAAGCTCTATTCTTTCTATATAAACTTTTCATGTACAAAACGTAATATTTCAAATTGAACAGAGGTCTTATACGATATTAGTATTAATTTTAGTGATAATTGTTAATGTTAGTATACTTACACTCAATATATTTTTTGACAAAAACATGTTTATATTTTACAATACATTTAAAATTTAGATGTAAAAAAATAATTTTTTTGTAAAAAATACTTTTAGAAACTATTAAAATGTGGTATCATTTTAATAGATAGTAGAAAGGTATTTTTATTATGAAATTAAAAGATAAAATAGTTAAAAATAGAGTAGGAATATTAATATTTATTGGTGTTTTATTAGTAGTAACAATTATTATAGGTATTTCTTATGCATATTTCTTTAATATAGAAATTAAAAATAATAATACTATATCGGGTAATATTAATACTAAATATTATACATTTGAAAGTAGTGGTAATAGCACTTTATCATTAACTATAAATCAAAGTGATTTAGATATGGCAAATGCTAGTAATGATTATAGTTCTTTTGTAAGTGGAAATGGTGGTAATATTAATGTTTCACTTAATACAAATGGACTTAAAAAAGTATATTGTAGTTATGATTTAGTATATATTCCAAGTACAGCATATACTCCAAGTAGTGGAGCAACAAATGCAGGTTTAAAAGAATTTACTTTAAGTGGTACTTCAGATAAAGGAAATTCATTTAGTGAAATAGATGTATCGGGTTCTAGTGCAGTTACATTAATAAGTGGTATAAAAATTTCTACAGATACAAATATTTTAGAAAAATGGTCTTTTACTGCTAAATATTATAATTTAGATGTTATTCAAGATAATGTAGTTGGTAAAACTTTTAAAGGTAATATTAAAGTAGCCAATACAAATTGTTCATTTAATGAGCAAATACTAGGTGGAGATTATGTATTATTAAAAAGTACTGGTGCTTCTTCCGTAGCGGAGGCTAAATCGCAAATAGAAAGTAAACCAAAACCAGATTTTAGTACAGTAACAACCGCAAGTGATAAGGGTATGTATTCAGCACAAGATGATTTAGGAACATCTTATTATTTCAGAGGAGCAGTAGATAATAACTGGGTAAAATATGGTAAGTATACTAAAGACATGTATAATTGTAATAATGGTACGATATCTGCTACGGATACAGGTAATTCATGCACAAAAATAGCATCAAGTGGTGATGATATATATTGGCGAATAATTAGAATAAATGGTGATGGTTCAATAAGAATGATATATAGTGGTGTAAAAGCACCAACAGAAAGTACAAAGGTAATAAAAACAGAAGATACTTCATTAGGAAATAGTCAATTTAATGAAAGTCTCATTAGGAAATAGTCCTTTTAATCAAAAATATAATAGTGCAGAATATGTAGGGTATATGTATGAAATAGGAAAACAACATGGAACAAGTCAAAGTAGTGATATAAAAACATATTTAGATAATTGGTATGCAAACTATACAGATTTAAATAAAACAGGAACAAAAATAACGGATCAAATATATTGTAATGATAGAACAGCATCGACTTCAAATGTAGCATATTCAACTACAAATTATACAACCTTAACAAGTTGGAATTCAAAGGGAACACGATATTTTTATGGAGCGAATGGTAGAGTATGGAATAATCCAGTGTCACCTGATTACATATGTCCAGTAGCCAGTGATAAATTTACAACAACAACAGTCAAGGGTAATGGTAAGTTATCTTATCCAGTGGGATTAATATCAGCGGATGAAATAACTTTTGCTGGATTACCAACAGGAAAAGCAAATAATAGTTTTTATTTATATACTGGAGATTATTATTGGGCGGGCTCCCCTCGTGCTTTCGGTGGTAGTTCTTTTGCTGGTGGGTTCGTTGTGCGTGGTGATGGCGCTCTGAACGTTGGCATTGTCAATAGCAATGTTGGGGTCCGTGGTGTAGTTTCTCTATCCTCTGATGCTAATTTAATCGGTGATGGAACTTGGAATAATGTATATGAAGTAGCTAGCGATAAACCAACAGTAAAAAATATAAGTATAAGTGGCAAAAATGTTACAGCAACACTTAGTGGTGAAAAAGGTCTTACTGGTTATGCAATTAGTAAAAGTACTAGTACACCAAAAAACTGGGTTTCAATAAGTGGAAAATCTTATAATTTAAATACTAATGTTCAAGAAGAGGGAAGAAATTATTTATGGGTAAAAGATGCAAAAGGTAATACAACTACTCAAGAAATTGTTGTTCTTCTTGGAACATCATTTGATACTACATTCGTTGCAAATAATAACGATTTGTTTAATCATAATGGTATAAGATATGAAGGGGCTAATCCAAATAATTATATATGTTTAGATAATAATACAACTGGTAGTTGTTCTAATAAAGAGTTATTATTTAGAATAATTGGATTATTTGAAGAAGAACTTACTGGTAGTAGTATTATGAATAATAGTAAATCAAAATTATTAAAAATAATTTCTACAACCGATTATGGTACTAGTAGGTGGGCAGCAAGTACAGTAAGTACAAATAACTATAATTTAAATAACTGGGAACAATCTGATATTGCTACTACGATAAATAATGATTATTTAGGTAACTTATTTAATATAAGTGAATTTCATTCAAAATTTGCAAATCAACATAATGGTATGGCACAAGCTAAATGGCATTTAGGAGGAGCAAATAGTTCCACATATAATTGGGAACAGGTTACAGCAGCAAATATGTATGCAATAGAAAGAAATACAAGTGCAGTTTATTCTTCAAATCCACCATATCTTTTCGGCTATGTTGGACTTATGTATCCAAGTGATTATGGTTATGCTGCAAAAGGATGTCAATCAACAAAATTATTTGAATTAAATAATAATCAAACTTGTTTAGATAACAATTGGTTATATCAATCTCAACTTGATACATTTGGTGGAAATGTTGATGAATGGCTTATTTCTCCAAG
Source organism: Mycoplasma sp. CAG:472 (assembly GCA_000437315.1). GTDB lineage: Bacteria > Bacillota_I > Bacilli_A > RF39 > UBA660 > UBA6448. The sequence continues at coordinate 57,733 of FR899419.1, read as the reverse complement.
CAGTGAAAATGATAATAACGTATCCATAATAAGAAGACAAGGATATATACAAGCCTCTGGAATAGATTCAACTGATGAATATAATTATAGACCTGTATTTTATCTTGACTCTAAAGAATTAAGTATTGCTGGAGGAGAAGGAACAAGTACAAATCCATATCACATTAGATAAAAAGGATGGTAAAAATTTATCATCCTTTTCATTAAATTATAAAAAATAAATTTTATAACTTTTTTATTCAATTAATTTTCGCAAATTATTGAAATTTAGATTAAAATATGCTAAGATTTTATCGTAAGGTAGATAGTAAATAGATAGTTAATTTAATCATTTGTTTACCTATATTATTTACATAGTTAATAAAAATAATTATTAAGTATAATTTTTAAATTATATAACATGAAAGAAGGTTTATATGAATAGTAATAAAAAAACATTAACAGCAATTTTAATATTACTTGTAATGTGTACAGGAATATCTATTTCTTACGCATTTTTTAAGGTTACTAGTTCTAATAATAATGCAAATACTAATGTTACAATAAATGGGGCAGCACTTTGTATGTCACTTCAGTTATCCTCAGATAATATTACAATATCTAATGAATATGCTGTACCTATATCTGATAAAAAAGCATTAAGTTCTAATACATATAAAACTTCAGTTACTATAACAAATAATTGTAATACTAGTCAATCATTTAATTTACTTCTTGTACCAAATAGTTCTAATACAATGCCAATTAAAGCATTAAAATATGCTTTAGTTGAGGAAGGAGTTACTCCAACAACTGGAACACTTATATCAAATGAATATTTATTAGATAGTACTATTCAAAAACAATTATTAGCTATTAAAAATGAAACATTAAAAAATGGATTTAGTGTAGGAAGTGGAACAGTTAGTTCTGGAACTAAAACATATAATTTATATTTATGGATAGATAAAGATGAAGGAAGTTTAGGTAATGGCTCCACTATGAACAAATCTTTAAATGCTTATTTAACATTAGGAAGTGGAACAAATACTTTTGATTTGCGACTTTATCAAACTATTAGTAATAAATATGAAAATGGTGATGAACATGTTAAATTGTATAATCCAACTGAATACGGTGATAATACTACTTATGATAATAGTATATACTATTATCATGGTGCTGCCCAAAATAATAATTTATTATTTGGTGGTTTTTGTTGGAAGATAGTAAGAACAACAGAAACTGGTGGAGTAAAAATAGTATATAATGGTGTACAAAAAGATGGTTCTTGTAATAACACTGGAACGGATTCGCAAATAGGAAGAAGTGCCTTTAATAGTAGCTCTAATTCTCCAGCATATGTTGGGTACATGTATAATACAGTTTATACATATTCTATTAAAAATTTATCATCAGAGTCAAGTGTAGTTTTGGGAAAATCATTTACTTATACCAATGGTACTTATACACTAAATAACACCAAAACTATAAATGATTGGTCGAATGAATATAATACAATAAATAATACACATTACACTTGCTTTAATTCTAGCACAACTTGTGAATCTATTTATTATGTTTTATTAGCTAATAATGGTGGAGCATATTATATATCTTTAACTGGAGGCAAATCTGTGGACGATGCCTTAAATGAAATGCTGTATGCAGACGATGTAAACAAATACGATAGTACAGTTAAAGCATATATAGATAATTGGTATAAAAACAATTTAAAAAATTATGAAGAAAAACTTGAGGATACTGTTTTTTGCAATAATAGAACAATTAAATCAAAGGGTTTTTTTGATACTAATGAAAGTGTAACCACTGGAACAAATGTAAGTGTTGATTTTAATACATATAATTATAGTTTAGCATGTGCTAATGAAACTGATAGATTTAGTATGAAAAATGTAAAAGCTAAATTGATTTATCCTATAGCAATGTTGTCTTTAAGTGAGGTTATGCTTGCAAATAAAGATGTAGATGTTAAAGATAGTTATTTAAATGGAAATGACTTTTGGACTATTAGTCCAAATAGTGCTTCAACATATCAGCCATATAATTTAATTAAAGCATTATGGAATGATTCAATTAGTTCACAGGATAGTACCATTCCATTTGGTGTAAAACCTGCTGTATCATTGAAACCAAATATTGAATATGTTTCTGGAGATGGCAGTTATACTTCACCGTTTGTGATTGAATAGGTTCTTATGTTATTAGAAAAATATTTGAACTGAAAGATTTAATTTGATAATAATAAAAAAATTCAAATTTAAGTTTATAATTTATTAAAATTAGTTTTAAGATTAGGCGTGAAAAGAATTTATGTACATTGTGAATTACTATAATTGAAAATTAAAATATATAAATTGTATGAGTATATTGTAAAATAGTTTTTAAATTTTTGATAGATTGATATTAAGATTCTCATTTTAATATCATTTTTTATATAGTTAAATTTTTTTATAATCTTTTTTGTAAGCTCACAAAAGTTGAAAATATTTTTAAAATTAAATGTGGGTTGAGTCCATTGAACAATCGTGCTTTGATAAATAATTGATATTCAAAATTGTAATTAAGGTAAAAAAGGTTTTGGTTATTTTAATTCTTTTTACTATTAATATTTTAGTTATATAAATTTTGTTAAAATGCAAAAGCATCTTTTTCTGTGGTTAAAAAAATATAAAGGTAGTATTTAAAAGTATTCCTAAGTTTTCAAACTAAAATATTAATTGAAATAAATCATTATATTTTATATAATATAGTGGTAAAGGATAAGATATGATAGAAAGATATGAAGAATATTTAAAATATGAACTTAATTATTCAAATTATACAATAAAAGAATATATAATTCATGTAAAAGAATTTCTATTTTATTGTGATGAAAATAAAATAGATTATTTAAATATTAATAAAGATATAATAATAGATTATTTAAAAAAAATAGATAATTTATCTAATAAAAGTATAAGTGCTATATTAAGCTCATTAAGATGTTTTTATAACTATTTATTAGATAATAAAATGATTGAAGTAAATTATTTTAAATTAATTAGTAATCCTAAATTAGAAAAAAAATTACCAACTTTTTTAAATTATGAAGATATTAGAAAAGTAATTGATTCAATCGAAGAAACAGACACTTTATCTATTAGAAATAAAATGATTATAGAACTATTATATGCAACTGGAATAAGAGTTAGTGAACTAAAAAATATTAAAATAAAAGATATAAATTTTAGTGAAAAAAGTATTAAAGTAATGGGAAAAGGTAGTAAAGAAAGAATAGTATTTTTTAATAATCATTCACTTATAGCTATAAATAAATATTTGGAAAACAGAGGTTTTAATAATGATTATTTAGTTCTTAATAATAAAGGGAAAGAAATTACTGTAAGGGGAATTGAACTTATAATAAAAAATGTTATAGATAAAGCATGTTTAAAAGTTCATGTTTCACCACATACATTTAGACATACTTTTGCTACACACATGCTTTCAAATGGATGTCCTTTAAAAAGCGTCCAAGAACTTTTAGGACATGCATCATTATCCTCAACAGAAATATATACACATATAACTGATGATTATATTAAAAGTGAATATCTCAAAAATATGCCACGAAGATGAGATTGTTCTTGTAAAAAGAGTTTATTTATTATATAATATGGAAAGAAAAAAGGAGAGAAATATAAATGAAAAATGTACATGAAATTGAAATTAAACTTACTACTGAATGGGAAAAATGCTTAGATGATGCATTTAAGAAAAAAGTTAAGGAAACTAAAGTAGACGGTTTTAGAAAGGGAGCTTGTCCAAAAGATATATTTATCAAAAGATTTGGTATTGAAAGTCTTTATATGGATGCTGTTGATGAAGCAGTAGCAGTTGGTTATAAAAAAGCTTTAGAGGATAATAAAGATATTAATCCAGTTATTGAACCAAAAGTAGATATTAAAAATATTTCTGCAAAAGAAATAGAATTTAAATTTACTATTATAACTAAACCAGAAATTACTTTAGGAGATTATAAAAATTTAGGAATTAAAAAAGAAGAAGCTAAAGTAAGTAAAAAAGAAATTGATGAAGAAATTAAAAAATTGCAAGATAAATTTGCTGATTTAATTGTTAAAGAAGATGGTATTATTGAAGAAGGTAATACTGTAGTAATTGATTTTAAAGGAACTGTTGATGGAGAGCCTTTAGAGGGTGGAAGTGCTGAAAATTATTCACTTGAGATTGGAACTCATTCATTTATTCCAGGTTTTGAGGAAGGCTTAGTTGGTCATAAAACTGGTGATATCGTTACTTTAAATCTTAAATTCCCTGAGGATTATGTAGAAAATCTTAAAGGAAAAGATGTAGTATTCGAAGTAAAAGTTAATGAAGTAAAAGTAAGAGTTTTACCAGAAATTAATGAAGAATTCTTTAAAGATTTAGGATATGAAGATATCAAAACTAAAGAAGAATTAGAAAATAAAGTAAAAGATGAACTTCAAAAAGAAGAACAAGCTAAACTTGATGATATTCATTTAGATAAAGTTTTAGATAAAGCAATGGAAAATATGAAAATTGAACTTAACGAAGAAATCGTTGATGATGAAATTCATAGAATGATCCACGAATATGAAAGACAACTTAAAATGCAAGGTTTAGATATGAATAAATATTTTGAACTTACTGGTGATACTGAAGAAGGACTTCATAAAAAAATGGAAGGTGAAGCTACAAAAAGAGTTAAATGTCGTTATTTAATCGAAGAAGTTGCTAAAAAAGAAAATATTGACTTTACTAAAGAAGAAGTTGATGCTAAAGCAAAAGAAATGGCTGAAAACTATGGTATTACAGTTGATGAATTAATTAAAGCATATGGAACTATTGATGTAGTTAAATATGATATGACAATGCATAAAGCATTAGAAATTATTAAAGAAAATAATTAGTATATTAACTTTTGAGCAGATTAATTTCTGCTTTTTTTATTTGAAAAATTTTTGTTTTAGTTTAAAATATTTATTCTTATTTTGAAATAGTATGCAAAATATACTATTGACTTAATCACTTGATAATGTTATATTGGTAGTAAGAAAGTCAAAGGTGATATTAAATGGAAAAAATAACTATGAAAGAATTTCAAGATAAAAGTAATATTGAAATTATTAAAGAACTTATGAAAAAAAATAAAGGATATATTACTTCTAAAGAACTTGATATGTTTGATTTACATAGAATGTATCTATCAATTATGCAAGATAAGGGTATTATAAAAAAAGTTGCACCAGGTATTTATATTGATGTTAATATTAAAAAAGATAATTATTATATTTTTGGATTAAGTATGCCTAATGCAATATTTTCACATATGACTGCTTTATATTTTCATGGTTTATCTACAAAATCACCAAATTGTGTGTATGACATAACAGTAAAAAAAAGTTATAATAGTGCTCATTTAAGAAAACATAATGTATTTTATGTAAATAATGATATTTATGAACTTGGTCTTACTGAAATAGAAACACCTATGGGTAATAAAATAAAAGTATATGATATTGAAAGATGTATATGTGATATTATTAGATCTAAAAATAGAATGGACTTTAACCTAGTTAAAAGTTGTTTAAAAAAGTATATAAAAAGAAAAGACAAAGATTTTGTTAAACTATATTTATATGCTGAAAAGTTTGGTATAAAGAAGGTGGTAATGAATTATATTGATTTGCTGTCGTAAATAAAAATTATCTAAATTCTAAAAGAAATGGGAGGTTAAAAATGAATCAAGATAAAATGCATTTAATTAATAAAATTTTTAATAATGAAACAATAAGAACTGTATGGGATAAGGAAAAAGAAAAATATTATATTAGTGTTGTTGATATAGTTGGGGTAATATCAGAAAGTGATAGACCACGAAAATATTGGAGCGACCTAAAAAATAAACTAAAACAAGAGGGAAATGAAGTGTCCGAAAAAATCGGACAGTTGAAATTAAAGTCTCAAGATGGTAAATATCGACTTACAGATGTATGTGATATTGAAGAAATGTTTAGAATAATTGAATCTATTCCTAGTAAGAATGCTGAGCCAATAAAACAATGGCTTGCAAAACTTGGAAGTGAAAGAATTGATGAAGTATTTGATCCATCTATTGCTGCTCAAAGAGCTGTAGATATATATCGTGCTAAAGGTTATGATGAAAAATGGATTGCAAAAAGATTAAAAGGAATTCAAGATAGAAAACAATTAACTGATGTTTGGCAAGATGGTGGTATAACTGATGGAAAAGAATATGCTATACTAACTAATGAAATCTATAAAGAATGGTCTGGTATGACAGCAAAAATTGCAAAAGAGAACATAGAAAAAATTTAGGAGAAAGTGTAATTACTAAACAAAACAGACTAAATTATGAATATAAAGATGAATTAGAAATTGAAGCAAAGTAAAAAATATTTGAATAAAAGCTATTAAAACATAGATAAAAAAAATAAGATGGTTACAAATTGTAACTAACTAAATTAAAATTAAGAAGTGATCCATTATATTAAAATTTCAAAACAAAATGTGATAGGCTAGGTAATTATATTTTAAAATTATAATATATAATTTTAATTATATATAGCACCAATTCGTTTGAATTGGCGCATTCACAAGAGTTTAGAGCTGTTCACAATATATTTTAATAAATATACTATAATATACACTATAATAAAACTTGTTATTAGTTGATATTTTTACATAAATGTAGTATATATATTGCACTTAAAAGTGTGAAAATGTTTAGCCGCTTATGGATGGTGCGGCTTATAAATGATTCCAGTCGACAATGTTTTTCGCTTCCAGGTGGTGCGACTAATAAATGATCCTGGTTGAAAATATTAGATAACTTCATCGCAAGATGAGGTTTTCTTTTGCGAGTGGAGGCGACACGTTAGAAAATTAAAAAAGGTTATTTATATCATATAAAAGATGAGTATTTTGATATTGTAGATAATGATACTTTAATGAAAAATCACAAAAGAAACTTATTTTACTGTTAATGATAAAGACATTTTATGGTTTATACAAATAAGTTCAAAATAAAAAGTTTATTTAAGAATATGATAAGTTTAAAACAAAGGGGAACTAATTTATTTTTTACTGATATAGATAAAATTAAGAAAAAATATTAAGGGAGTTAAAACAATAAAATATATTTCAATTTTAATTATTTGTTCATTTAACTACTAAAATTTAAATTTTTATAACTTAACTACTTGGAAAAGTAGTTTTATTATGGTATGATAAATTAGTAAAGATAGGAAAGTAATTATATGAAAAAGATAGAAAATAAAAAGAAGATTATTATAATATCAATAGCAGTTACTTTAATACTTGCTATAGCAATATCTTTTGGATATTTAGGTATATTTAATATTGATTTAAATAATGTTATGAATGTAAATATAACTGCAAATAAAATAGATAATGCAGTACTTGATACCAATACAACAAATTTTTCTATAACAGTGGATCCTTATAATATGACTGAGGAAACTAGTACTACTTATATAGCAAGTAATACAAGTACATTAAATGTAAGTTTAGATGCAAATACCACTAAAACAGGAGTAACATGTACTTATGATATTATATTTAATTATGATAGTTCATCAGATAAATATACCTCTAAAACAGCAGGTACTTTTAAAGAATTTACATTACAAGTAATAGGACCTGAAGTAGGTAATAATGAATTTATGAGTGAAGATGATTTTCCTTCTGCAAATATGACTGTTGTAAAAAATGCTAAAATATCTAATTCTAAAAAAGGTAGTCCTTCATTACATAATTGGACAATAAATACAAAATTTTATAATTTAGCATTTGATCAATCTAATTTAATAAATAAAACTTATAAAGGTACATTTAAAGTAGCTAATGTAACATGTTATCAAACAGAGGCTATTAATCAAATAAATATAAATGTAACAGATTTACCATATAATAATCCTAATAGTAATTATTCATTATCTAATTTAAATGGTATAACTTCTTCGAATATAGAATGGAATAATATTAATAGAATGATATCTATTAAAAATGAAGTTAATGATGGCGGTAGTGCAACTCTTACTAAAACTACAAATACTACAGGAACACTTTTATCAAGTGTTATAACAGGAGGTGTAGGTACTTCAGGAGATGGAGTAATAACAAAAGTAACAGATAATGGTACTGAGCAATATAGATATCAAGGTAATAATCCAAATAACTATGTATCCTTTAATAATCAATTATGGAGAATAATAGGTTATGTACCCGTATGTTTAGAAGTTTCTCCAGTAACCGAGGATACAACTATTAATGGAATAGAATTTAAACAAGGGGAAGCACAGTGTACTAAATGGGAAAATAGAGTAAAAATTATTAAAGCAGACCCAATTGGAGCTTTTGCCTATAATAAATCAAATTATAGTTCATCAAATCCTATAGTGTGGATTGGAAGTACAGTTCAAGGACTTTTAAATTCTTGTTATTTAGGTAAAAAAGATGGTTGTGATAAATACTGTTATGCTTATCAAACTACTCAAGGTGTATGTAATTACTCACAAAATGGCATTAATGAAAATGATAGTTATGGTAATATGGTAGAAAGCGTTTATTATAATACTGGAATTGCTGGTTCATATAGTTTGTCATCAAGTAATTTTTATGCCAAAGAGATAATTAAACAAACTTCAGAAAATACTTCGATAGGACTTATGTATGCAAGTGATTTTGGCTATGCTATAAGTGGTTACACAGGAAATTTGAGTTATTCGAGTGCTAATAGTCAAATGGTTAATAATTGGCTATTCGGTCAAGGTTATGAGTGGACTATGACAGCCTTCAGTTCTTCTAACCCTGTTCGCATCAATAACTTCGGCGGTCTCAACTACAGCAATGCGTATGACGGTTATGCAGTTAGGCCAGTCTTGTATCTACAATCTAATGTAAGCAAACTTTCTGGTGATGGAACAATGGCGAGTCCATATACTTTGGGAATGTAATCGATAAATCGTGCTTCGCATTGTGAAGCCGATTTAAAATAAATGATTAAATAATTTGAAAGGAAGGTTAAAATGAAATTATTTAAAAACGTAAACGTATGTAAAGACAATGTAAAATCGGGGGGGGGGGTTACTAATGTAAAGTCATTTTTGATATTTTATAAAAATCGTGGTAAATTTTATCAGTGCAAAAATACTGATGCTTATATAATGAATTTACTATTTGGTTATAAAGTACTCAAAGATGGTTTATGCGGATTTCCTGATAATAGTTTATCCAAAGTATTAAATACTTTGGAAGATGCTAAAATATCTTATCAAATTATTGAGGTAGATAAAAATCCTATTATTAAGGATTTTGATAAACTTAATAATTATCCAAAATATTTAGATTTAGCATTAAAAAATTTAGATAAAAGAAAAAGATTAGATTATTTAATTGACAATTTAAATAGATGCTGTGATGAAAAACTTGAACAAATAATAGGTTTAATTGAAAATGAACTTAGAAAATAATGCATCATCTAAAGAATTTTTAATATTAACTAAGTATAAAGATTTTATGAATATACTCGATAAGATAATAGAAAATATTCCTAAAAAAGATTATTTTTATAAAAATAAGTTAAAGGAATTATCTATAGAATTATTATATTCTATAAATAAAACTAATAATGAAGATAATTATAAATTGATAAGTGCATATAAAGTAGAAATAAATTCACTTATAAATACTATTGATTACATTATAGAAAGATTATTTATTAAAGGTTATATTGCAGAAACTTCATTGAAAAAGATTTCATATAAGTTATCTGAAATAAATAGAATGAGTAATAAATGGTTAGATAATAAGATAGATTATGATAGTAAAAATAAGTGATTTATTAGATATATATAATAATGAGATATTGAAAGGAGTGAAAAATAGAAAGAAAATTCTTGCATTTGAAAAATGTAAAATAGAGTATTTAGTTTATATAAAATATATTTTAGAAAATGGTTTATATCAAGGTAGTAGTTATAATATATTTTTAGTTAGAGAACCTAAAATTAGGGTTGTTATGAGTGAAAGTATTATTAATAAAATTATTAATCATTATGTAGCAAAATATATTTTGATTCCTAAACTATCAAAATATCTATGTAAGGAAATTACTGCAACAAGGAAAGGTATGGGACTTACATATGCTATTAAATTATTACTTTCTGATATTGAAAAGTTAAAACATTTTAATAAAGATATTTATGTTTTAAAAATTGATATAAAAAAATATTTTTATTCTATTGATCATAATATTTTAAAATCTTTAATAATAAATGTTTTAACTAATGAAGAATATAATTTAGTTTGTAAAATAATTGATAGTACTAATTATGATTATATTAATGATAAAATAGATATATTAGAAAAAGAAGTTAATGAAAAATTACCTAGATATAAAAATGGTGTAGGACTTTCTTTGGGAGGCCAAGTTCAACAGTTTTTTGCTATATTTTATTTATATAAATTACATCACTATATAATTCATGATTTGCATTTAAAATATATGCTTTCATATATGGATGATTATGTAATATTTTCAAATGATTTAAACTATTTAAAAATATGTAAAAATAAAATAATAGATTTTATTCATTCTTATAATTTAGAAATAAATGAAAAGAAAACTTATATTGTAAATTTAAAAAATGGTTTTAATTTTCTAGGTTATAATTTTAGAATTATTAATAATAAAACTATTATTAATTTCAGTGAAAATGCAAGAAATAATATAAAAAAAGGTATTAAGAAAGGTATTTATATGTATCAAAATAATATGATTACTTTTGAAAAATATTTTTATTCTTTAGAAAATTATTTTCATAGTTATAATTTTGTAAATAAGGATAAAATAAATCATATTATAGATAGGTACTATTAATATAAATATAGGGAAGTTTTTTGAAAAACAGTTCTTCTAACCCTGTTAACGTCAATAACAACGGCGGTCTCAACAACAACAATGCGTATAACGGTTATGCAGTTTTTTATAGCTTCTTATGTTTGGTTTAGGTTTTATGGTTATGGCTATAAAGTGTTAAGCATAAGAAACATAAACTTTCCTTAAAAGTATTATACTTTTAAAAGATAATAGATGGACGAAAGAGTATACGTACTCTTTCTATCGACATCTAATAAAATAATATGAAAGAAAGATATAATGTTTTAAAACATATTTATCAAAATTATTTAATATTAATAATTAAAAATAATAAATATTATACTTTTGATGAAGATAAGATAATATTTAATTATATAAATAGAAATTTAAATAAGTATGAAATTAATTATATAATATTAGATAATTTAGATATTATTGTAAAAAAAGAATATGAAAATAATAATTATTTAAATTATTATTTTAAAATAAATTTAATTAATATATTAGAAAGAAGGTTATTAAATGAAAAATAATAAAAAGATTGTTATATGTGTATCATTAATTGTTATAATGATATGTACTTTATTAATAATTGGTAATAAACCTAAAAATACATTTAACTATAATGGAAATACAATTGCATTACTTGTAAATGGTAAAGTATCTAATACATTTCCTAGTAAAGGTTTATATCAAGTAGATATAACTTGTGATAATGCTGATGGAGTATGGGATATAGATAATTGGAAATTAGATATTAAAAATATAACTGGAAATGTTTCTTGTAATGTATCATTTACAAGTAATCCTAAACTTCTTTCTAATGTAGTTAATACAACAAGTACTTCTGGAGAAGTAAGTGGAAATGGACTTTTATATAAATCTGATTACGGAGTTAGATATAAAGGAAATAATCCTAATAATTATATTTGGCATAATAAAGAGCTTTATAGAATAATTGGTAAAACACCAGTATGTACAGCAGTAAATACTGACGGTACGTGTAAAACTTGGAATAATAATGGACTTGTTAAAATAATAAGAAATGATTCAATTGGAGGCCTAGTCTATAATGCAGATACTACATCTAGTTCAACTTGGGTAGGAAGTACAATTCAAAAGAATTTAAATGAATGCTTTTTAAAAATTAATAGTAGAAATAATAGTGACTGTGCAGCTTATTGTTATTCATATTATAGTAGTTCACAAAAACCGGTTGCTAAATGTGATTATACGCAAAATGGTATAGCCTTAAGTGGAGACTATTATAATATGATATATGATGGTGTATATTGGAATATTGGCGTTTCTGGTTCAACATCAACCACGGGAAAAACGCAATATGATAAAGAAAAAACAAGCCAAACTAGTACTACTTTAAAGATAGGTTTAATGTATGCAAGTGATTATGGTTATGCAGTGAATAATGGTTATAAAAATAATTGGTTATTTACAAAGGGATATGAATGGACAATGACGGCCTACAGTTCTTCTCTCCCTGTTTACGTCTCTGGCACCGGCGGTCTCTACAACAACTATGCGTATTACGGTTATGCAGTTAGGCCAGTCTTATATCTTAAATCTAATGTATATGTTGTTTCAGGAGATGGTTCTGAGGGTAATCCATATAAAATAATGCTTGGATAATAAATCGTGCTTCGCTATGTGAAGCCGATTTTTTTATAAAAAAATATAATCAATTACTTGAATAAGTAACATAGTTTTGATAAAATAATTATGTATGATAAGAAAGGGTAAGATGTATGAAAAATAAAAGCCTTGTAACGATAATTTTAGTAAGTATAGTAACTTTTGCAGCTTTAGTATTTTCACTTTATAAATTTGTTTTGAAAGAAAAAACAGTATTTTATAGTGATGGTTATGTAAGTATAACCGATAGTGATGTACCAGAGAAAGCCTATTTTATAAAGGGAACTGAATATAAAAAAGGATATAGTGATGATGTAATATTTACTTCAAAAGATGATAAGAAAACTGTTGCAAGTATTTATTCATTTGCATTTTATAATGATAAATCAATAAGTTTTTTAAATGATGGTGTACTTATGCCACTTGATGATTTAAATGAAAAATATCTTTCTTATTACAATATTAAAAGTAAATATTTAATTAATTATAAAGATGATAGATATTTAATTAGTTCTAAAAATAAAGATATTACTTTTAGTAGTTTTATTGGAAGAATTAGTGATACAAAATATATAGTAGCAGGTAAAAACTTAAAACTTAAATTAACAAGTTCTGAAAATATGTATGAAAACTATTATTTTGAATTTGAATTTATTGATGGTGGACTTGTTAGAATAACAAATGAAACATTAAATATTGAAACTATTGCATCAGAATGCTTCATATTAACATCTGATAATGTAAAAGTTGATTTAGATAAAAGAATAATTAGTGTAGGAAATGAAACTAAATTAAACTTATCTGAAATAGTAATTAATAGTGATCAAAATATTGATATTTTATATGATGATAAAAAAGATGATGATAATACAGGAAATACTACAGTTAAACCTAATAAACCAAATATTAAAGTAGAGGATAGATATCAAGTAGAAACAGTTGTTGATTATAAAAAAGCTCCTTATGTAAGACTATTATCAAGTAATGTAAATTCTCATAAAATAGATATTAATTTTGATGTAATTGATGATAATAATTTAATAACATCTTCAGTATATGCAAAACTATTAAATGTTAAAACTGGTGATGTAATTGATTTAAAAGAATATAAAACTTATGGAAAAATAAATGAATATATTTATGATGGACTTAAAAGTAATAGTAAATATATATTAACAATTTATGCTTCATATAAAGGTAATACTGGAGTAGTAAGTGATTATGTATTATTCCAAAGAACATTTAATACTTCAGAAATTGGAGCACTTCTTGAACTTGATTATAAAAGTAGTAATAGTTTATCTTATAACATTAATGTAAGTAAAACATCTACATTTACGTCAGGAACACTTAATTTATATGATGAAAAAAGTAATTTAGTAGAAAGCGTTAGATTTGAAAATAATGGTCAAAAAATAAATCATACATTTAATAATTTAAACCCTAATAAAAAATATATTGCTAAAATCGAAGATATTACTTATGGAAGTATATCTTATCCTGATGGTAATGCCGCAAGTGTAACATCAAGTACATTAAAAATTAATCCATTTAAAGATACTCAAATAATGCCTAGTGTAATAGCAACAGTTAATAAAAAAGATTATACAGTAAGTATTAAATTAGAAAATGTAGTAGATCCAAATAATTCAATTAAAAAAGTAATATATAATATTTATGATGAAGGAGATAATTTAGTAAAAACTATTACTAAAGATAAACCCCTTGAGGAAGTATTAAAATTTGAAAAGCCTTTAGAAAAAAATAAAAATTATTATGTAAATGCTATAATAAGTATTAATGATAATGAAAAAAATATTGATTATCGTACAGAAAATAGTCCTTTATTTAATATGAATAACCTTCAGACACCAACAATTAGTGCTAAAAATATTTATGTAAGTGCATCAACTGTAACTGGAGAGTTTACTATATATGATCCAGATAATACAATTGATAAAACTAAAAATATTTATGTAGAATATAAAAATATGAGTAGTGGAGATGTTAATACTACTGCTCTTACTTATACTGATTGTTCTTCATCTGAAAGTGAAACAACAAAATGTGCAAGTATTAATCTATCAATGCTAAAAAGTTCTACAAAATACACATTAGATTTATATGCATATTATGATTTAAAGGATGAAGAAAAACCTGCAGGAGTTAATTTTGTAGATAGAACATTGATATTTACAACTGAGGCAAATGTAGTTAAAACAAATATGGAAAGTATTACATTAACTGATGAAGAAGCATTTAAGGATATATTTAATGTTAATGTTAATCTTGAAATAAGTAAATTAATTGATGAAAGTATAACCGCAGATGTTATTAAAGAAAACTTTAAAAGTTTTGAAATAGAACTTTGTGAAGGAACTTTATATAATAATTCACATATATCTTCGATAAATGTTACAGAAAATATTATAGCTGATTACTTTGATGGAACAAAGAAACTTACTTTAGCGGATTTTGGTTATACACTTGATATGCTTCGTGAAAGACATAAAAATGGTATAATATCTAAAAATTATGTAATATTTATTAAAAATGGAATAAGTGGAAATGATTCAGTAGTATTTGATCCAGGATACCTTGAATTTAGAATTAATGATTCACTTTTAGTACTTGCCTCTGGAGAAGCAACGATAGAGGTTACTCAAATACCTAATGCTGGTAAAGATGAAAACTTAAAGGATGATACAACTATTGGTCTTAAAATAACACCAATCTTAAAGGATACTACATCTGAAAATGAAGAAGAAGTAACTAATAATAATTCAATTAAAAAATATATTAAAAAGATTAATTATAAAATATATGATATAACAAATGGTAAAGATGAAGCAAATACATTAAAAATAACTGATGAACTTGAACTTACTGCCTCAGATAATTTACCTGAAAAAACTTTGTATTTTTCTGATTATGAATTTTTAAAACGTGGACATATTTATGTAGTAGAGTATACTTTATCATTAAAATTTACTCCAGAAAGTGATGAATTATTATTTCCATTTAATAAAGATGATTTAAGTAAAAATGAACCAGTTACCTCAGAAAATATTAATGTTTTAAAGGAAGTACCAACAGTTTATATGTTTGCTTGGGAATCTGCAGAAAACTTTATTACATATAAATATGAGATAATTGATAAAGATAAAGCAATTAATAATAATGATTTTAATTTATATTATTCTGTAAATGAGGATGAAGTAATTAATCCTAGTGAAAGTGTTACTTGTCCTAAACCATTAAGAGCATATAATGCTTCAGCTTATAAATGTGCAAAGATTAATAATTTAAATAATGCTGATAATTATAAAATACATGTTAATGTAAAACTTATTGAAAGTGATACTTATGAAAGTAGTTATGCTTTAGTAAATGAAAAAGTATTTAATGGTATTAGTCCTCTTGAAATGAGTTATAATATACTTAAAACTGAAAATAAGTTAATGCATAATAATTTACTTATTATGAAACTTACTGGTCAAACATCAAAAGTTGCTTCATATAATTTGATTTTATCAGATGGAAGTTCTACATTTAAAATAGAAAATATAAATAATAATAAAACTGAAGGATTCTTAGATGCTATCGGAGGTAATAAGATAACTTATACTAAAGGTAGTGAAACAAAAACATGGAATTATACAGGATATGATAAAAATAATGATTTACTTCATACTGCATATATTGGAACATGTGAAGAAGACTTATGTTTATATTTAGATTATTCTAAATTATATTACTCTAACACTTTTGGATCAGTTTTTGAAAGTTATAAAAATAAAAATATAACTGTTACCCTTGAAGGTTTATATGATACAGGCAAAGTAGGATTTTTAGGAAATACTAGTAAAAAATATGCTTTTGTAAAAAGTGAAACTGGTGAATATGTTTTACTATTTGATAGAAACTTTACTTTATCACAAAATGCAATTGGAGCATATTATCCATTTACCTCAGGAGGATACTTTGTTGATGATGATGAACCGGGAGCAGGCTCTAATACTTATGCAAATAATAATTATTTTATAGGAAATATTTACTTTAAAAACCTTGCATCAAGATATTTTGCTAATAAAAATGAAATATTCTATGAAAGAAAAGTAGATTATAAAGTAAATGAAAAAGGTGTTACAATATATTTAAATAAAGATTATGAAGCTATTGATATAAAAGAACTTGGTACATCAGAAATAAGTAGTTTAGATAATACATTTACTTATGAAAATGTTGTACCATCACTTAAAATTAATTTAGTATCTCCGACTATAAATGGAGCTAAAATTAATATGCAAATATCTGGTATTAAAGAAAGTGATATTGATAATGAAGATAATGTTAAATACCTTTATTTAGAAGTAGGAAATAATACATTAAAGATTAATAAAGATGAACTTACTTCTCAAAGTGGAGTAGTAAATGGTAATAGTTATGTAATTAAAACATATTCAAATTACTTATTAAATCTAAAAAGTGTAAAAGTGGATAATAAAGTAGTAACTGATTATAAATATGATTATTTAACAAAAACTATTAAGTTTAATGATGAAGAGTATTCTGGTAAAAAGATTGATATTACTTATGAAATTACATTATATGGTCTTGATATTAATACTGAATATAACATAAAAGCCTATATGATGATATCTGGTAAGAAAGTATATTTAACAGATTCATCTAGTACTCTTTATGAAACATTTAATTATACATTTAAAACTTTAAGCGAGGCTGATGTAAAAGTAACTGATGCTTCATTTGATATTAATTCTAAAGATGATTATTCACAAAGATTATTAAATTTAAATTATAATATTTCAGATATTATGGGTATTAAATCAGTAGATTATGAAATTTGTGCAGATGGTGTATGTGCTACAAATATTCAAAACTGTAGTGATGATAATTACAATGTTTTAGGTGGCAGTACATGCGCTAAATCAAATAAATATGATATGTCAGCATCTTTTGATATAACTGGTGATAGTTTTATATTTGGTAAAGATTATCAAACTAAATTGACTGCTAAAGTGGATACTCCTTCAGGAGAAAAAGAAATAGTTATCTATAACAGTGGTGTAAGCGTTCGAAGTCTTAATGCTCCAAACCTAGATGTTATTAAAGCAAGTCATTATAATACAACAAGTGGTTATTATTTAAATTTCAAAATTGCCTTTAATGACCCTGATAAAGTTGTTACAAGTGGTAATTATAAAGCATATCTTGCAATACTTCAAAATGGTGAATATAAGGTTGTAAGTGGCTCTGAAGAAGTTAAAAATATCTTTAGTTCAAATAATAAAACAAGATATAATAACCTCGATGAAAATAAACAATATTATTTCATTATAGAGTATGATACTTATATTAATAATAATGGAACAACTGCTCTAGAACATCATTTTGATAGATACTTAATGTTTACATTAAATAATTATCATATTAATACAGGACTTGTCCAATATATAGCTGATAACTATGTTGGTGAAGATCAAAATATTTATGGTGAAACTACATTAAGATTTGGTTATGCGGCTAATATAATGAAAGATAATGTACCATTAGAACCTGATGAAGATTATGTAGAGCAAGAGGCTTATGTAGTAGGTATAACTTATGCAATTAACTCAATTGAAAGTTCAGTAGGAAATATTTATATTTCTGGAACAAAGATGTTTGATGAGTTAAGTACTGATGAAGATGATAAGATTATTTATATAACTGGTTCAACAGAAAGTTCCGTAGTCGGAGATAGTTATTATCAAATATTACTTAGACATAATGGAACAAAAGGTCAAAATGCTAATGCATACGCTTATACTGATGAACTACTTTTAAGAAGTGCTGGTTATAACATAGTATATAAATTCTATTTAGGAGGAGCTATTACTAAAGATTTAAATACTGAGGAAAAATGTATTGCAAACGCTGCCTCAAATAAATGGAATGCTGATAAAAATGAATGTTATATTCTTGGTAGTGAAAATAATGCTACAACAAGAACTGAAGATAAGAAAAGAGGGTAAGAATGAGAAAATTAAATTCAAAAAATAAACTTTTAATTTTAGGACTATCAATTTTTACCTTCTTAGTTCTTTCAGCAGTATGTGTATTTATAATATTTAAAATAAAAGATTATAATGTAAAATATGACGTAAGTTCTATAAGTTATTTATATAATAAAGATAAAGAACTTATAACAGTTAAAAATAATAGTTATATTAAAAAAGATTTTATTGGTAATTATTATTTAGTTCAAGATAAGAAAAAAGTTTCTCTTGGAAATAAAGTTGTAATATATAATAGTTCTACTGGAGAAATGAAACTTCTTGGAACATTTTATGAAGTACTAGATAATGGAGAAACTAAAAAATATACAAATGAAAATATATTTTCTGCTTTATCAAATAAAATATTTAAAATAAGTGATCGAAAATATTTACTTACAGGTAAAGTAATTAAAAGTGAGGATGACTTATTAAATGCTGAAAATTATTTACTTGTAGATTTAGATAAAGTTGGAAATTCTTATGTATATAATAATGTAATAAGTTATAAATCTTTTGGAGTACTTAATTTAAAACTAGGTAATTTTACATTTAAAACTAATGAAGAAAAACTTGTATATGATGATAAAGAGTTTGATCTTGCTAAAATAAGTGGTTCAACAAATGAATATTTTAATAAAAAATATGAAGAGAAAAAACCTGATAATAATGAAGCTGATAATGTCTATCCAGATAATAATTATACATTTATCAATAACATTCATCAAACAATAACTAATAATAAATATGTTACTCATAAAACTACAGTTCTTGATAGTAAATCAGATAGTAATAGTATAACGGTATCATATATGGTTTATGATCCTCTTACTGAGTTTACTAGTGTATATATTGTAGTAAAACTTGGTGATTTGGAAGTAGGAAGATATACAGTAGATCCTTCCTTGACTACATATGATATAAAAGGATTACTTCCAGGGCAAGAATATACTTTAGAGTTCTATTATGATTTTAAAGATAATGGAAATGTAGTAAGTCAAAAATTTGATGAAATAAAAGTTAAAACAAAATCAGTAAATGGACAAATTACACTTGATAAAGTAAGTGCAAATAGTGTATCATATATATTGAAAGTAGATGGTAGTATTGATTATGCAAAAGCAAATCTTTATATAGATGATGTTTTAGTGGCCACGGATAGTAATTTAAACCTAGAACTTGCTAAAAATGGTGGTTATACAGGTCTATTTAGTTATTCTGGTGTAGGTAAGGTTGCTAAAATAGTAATTGAAGATGCAACACTTAATGGTGCAAATATGGGCATAATTGCTACATATAAATATATTTTATAAGAAGGAGTGATAATATGGAAAGCGTACTTTATGCAACAATGTTAGCAGTTGGTATAATCTTAGGTCTTACATTCTTAGGTTTATCAATTGGTTTAGGTATTATGGGAGGTAAAATAGCCGAGTCTATTGGTAGAAATCCAGAGACTAAAAATGATGTTATTCATTCAATAATGACTATTCTAGTCGTTTTAGCGGTATTTTTATTATTCTTATTTACCTTTATTTACATTCTTTTATATCTAAATCCGTTTGTTAGCTAATGGAAATAGTATTACTTTTAATATTAACTGGATTACTTTCAGTTATAATGTTCTTTTCTCTAAAAAAACTTATTGAGAGCTTAAATAAAGATAGTCAAAAATATTACTTTAAGACTATGCAAGCTCTTGATAAGAAAATAGAGGAAAAAAACAAAGAAACAAATGAAGAAAAAATTAATAATGAATTTTATGAAGAGGATAAAAAGAAGGTAGAAGTAAAAGAGGGTATCGATAAATCACTTCTTGATATTTATAATAATGCTGATTATGAAAATGGTAATGCCTTAAAAATTGCTAATAAAGTTGATGCAATTTTTAAGATTGATGAAGATAAAATAATATCTGATTTTGTTAAGAATAATACAGTAGATGAAAATTATAAATATTATCAAAGTATTTACGATAGATTTAGTCCAAATCTAATATATAAACTTAAAATGCTTAATAAAGATAATCAAATAAATGAAATATCTAAAATGCTTAATGAAGATGAATATAAAGTATTTTATGATTATTTAAAACATCATAAGTTTAAGTTAAATAGATTTTTATTAGATTTTGAACTTAATATAGAAAAAACAAATCCAGTTATTGAAGTTATAACTGGTGATAAAAATAAGAATTATAATCATATTAATCCATATGTAAAAACTTCCTATAGTGATGATATATATAAAGGAATTATAATTAAATATCAGGATAGAATTTATGATTATAGCATAAATGAAAGGGATGTGTGACTTGTGAGTGTTATGTGGGATGAAATAGCAAAAGATGTTATGAAAGATATTAATGAAGAAAATAATGTCTTTTCTATTGGTAAAGTTATAAATATTACTGGAAGTATGATTGAGGTAGCGGGCCTTAAGGATGTTGCATTTTTTGAAAGTGTTAGCATTTTAAATAAAGCAAAAGGTTATGTATCAGCAATCTATGAAAATACAGTAAATATTTCTTTAGTAGAGCAAAATGATACCATTTTAATCGGAGATAAAGTTTATACACTAAATAAAAACTTTAAAGTATCTTTTTCTATGGATAGTTTAGGTAAAGTAATAGATGTATTTGGAAATGATTTAATAAGTGGTAAAAAGTTTGATAATTTACTAGAGTTTGATGTAGAAACAGGTAATATTCCTTTAGTTGAAAGAAGCGAAGTTAAAAGAGAATTTTTAACTGGTATTGCTGGTATAGATTTATTCTATCCAATAGGTAAAGGACAAAGACAACTTATTATCGGAGATAAAAAAACTGGTAAAACTCAAATTTGTCTTGATATGATAGCAAATCAAAAAAACTCTAGAATGCTTTGTATTTATGTAGCAATTGGTAAAACAAAAAAAGAAGTTAAACAAATTTATTATGAGCTTACTAAGATGGGAGCCATGAGTTATACAATTATAATTGCATCATTTTTTGATGATTTACCTGCGAAAAGTTATGTTACACCTTATGCTGCGACAAGTATTGCAAAATATTTTATGAGACAAGGTTTAGATGTTCTAGTAATATTTGATGATTTAAAGAAACATGCAGATATTTATAGACATATGAGTTTGGCCGCTAAAAAGGTTCCAGGAAGAGATGCTTATCCATCAGATATTTTCTATACACATGCAAGACTACTTGAAAATGGTTGTCAACATATAGGTGGAGGTTCAATTACAATGATTCCAGTAGTTGAAACTCGAAGTGGAGATATTACAGATTATATTTCCACGAATATTATTTCTATTTGTGATGGACAACTTGTTTTATCACTTAAGAAATTTAATAAAGGTGAACGTCCAGCAATTGATTATGGACTTTCCGTATCAAGACTTGGTGGAGCAGTTCAATCTAGAGAAATGAAAAAAGTTGGTATTAAAATTAAACAAGATTTACTTTCATATTTGGAAATTAGAGATATTTATGAACTAGTTAATCTTGATGATTTAGGAGAAAATATGAAAAATCGTATGATCGAAGGTCAAAAGATTTTATCTAAACTAAATCAATATAAATATAGTCCTCTTACAAAAGAGGAAATGACAACTCTATTTGATGACATTAAGGAGGTAAAATAATGATAGTTGGTAAAGTACTTAGTATATTAGATGTTTCCATTAAAGTTATTTTATCTACTGATGAACTTGAAATAGGAGATATACTTACAACTAAAGATGGTAAATATAATTTTGAGGTTGTATCATTAACTTCAGTCGAAGCAACTTGTATTACTCTTGAATCTAACTGGGGACTTAAAAAAGGTGAAAAACTATATAAAAAAGCTAAAGGTATTGAAATAGAATACTCTGATAGAGCAATAGGTCGTGTATTTGATTCTTATGGTAATATTATTGATGGTAAACCATTTACAAGTGAAAAAAAGAAAATTACAAGAAATAAAACAATAAGCCTTCAGGACCTTGATATTGAGGCAAAACCACTTTGGACAGGTATAAAGATTATAGATTTCTTTGCTCCAATTCAAAGAGGATTTAAAATAGGTTTAATTGGTGGTGCTGGTGTAGGTAAAACCGTACTAATTCGTGAACTTATTCATAATATTTATAATTCAACAAGTGCTAATGCAATCTTTATTGGCGCTGGAGAACGTTCTAGGGAAGGTAAAGAACTTATCGAAGAAATGGATAAAAATGGTCTACTTGATAAAATTGCTTTAGTATTTGGTCAAATGGGATCAAACCCAGTTTCAAGAAGTAAATCAATTGAATCAGGTCTTACTATTGCCGAATATCTTCGTGATGAAAAGAAAAAAGATGCTCTTGTATTTATAGATAATGTATACCGTTTTATACAAGCACGAAGTGAAATAGCAATGGAACTTAAAGAAATCCTTGTAGAAAATGGTTATATGGCTAATATGAATGAACTTATTAGTAAAATTGAGGAACGTGCAAACTCTACTAAAGATGGAGCAATTACTTCATTTCAAACAATATATGTTCCAGCCGATGATTTAAATGATGAAGCTGTACAAAATATTTCCTCATATATGGATGGACAAATTACACTTGATCGTAAGATGAGTGAAAAAGGTTTATATCCCGCAATTAATGTATTTAAATCTACATCAAAACTTGTAGATATTGATGTTTTAGGAGAAAGACACTATAATCTTTTGAAGAAAGCATTAGCATATTATACAAGATATGATGAACTCGAAGAGGTTATTGCAATACTTGGTGTAGATGAAATGAGTGAGGAAGATAAAAATATTTTCTATCGAACAAGAAAACTTCGTAATTATTTTTCACAACCACTATTTGCATCAGAATCATTTACAAATATGCCCGGTGTCAAAGTAGATATCGAAGATATTTTAAATGATGTAGAAAATATTTTAAATGGTAAATATGATTTTATTGATGAACTATCATTTTTATATATAGGTGCTTATGGAAAATAAGGGAATACTTGTAAATGTATTTGAACTTGAAACAGGTCTTACAACTTACAAGGATTGTGAATATATAAGAATAACTGATGAGAAATATAATTTACTTGTAATGCTTGATTATACACCAATAATTGGCGAGGTAAATGGTAAAATTGATATTATGTATAATGGACAAGAAATACATTATGAAGGTGTTAAAGCAAGTTTTATGAATAGTAATAATGTATTTAATTTAATGATTCAAGGGAGGAAATAATGGTAGAATTTATTCAAAAATATTTATTTTTAGTAATTGTTTTTTCCCTTTTCCTTGTTCTTATTTTTGCTCTTTATTTCATTATAAAAAAGCAAGGTAAAAATAATTATAATCTATATGGAATGTTTTTAAATCTAAAAAATAATGAAATATTTGCTTTAAGTTTAATTATTATTAATTACTTATTTCTAACATATTTTCTTATTTTTAAATTAGATTTTAGCGTTTCTTTTGCCGTAGTTAGTGAAATTTTAATATTACTTAGTTTTATTTTAGTATTAAAATGGAAAGCACTTTTTATAAATTTACTTATAAATGGTGTCAATGTTTCAACAATTTACCTTGCCAATTTAATTAATGAAATAAAACTTGCAAATACTGAAAATTACATTTATTTCTTTTTACAAGTAGCAATAAATTTATTTGGCTTATTCTTTTATATGTTTACACATTTAAAATTTATAAGAGATATTAGGAAGGTAAAAAATGAAAAAGAAAATAATTAATTTTTTTAAGAAAAATTATATTGTCGTATCTATAATTTTAGGACTTATACTAGTTATCATAAGTACAATTATTATTGTTAGAATTATAAATAACTCTAATAAAGTAGAACTTAAAAGTACTTATGAAAAAGTATATCAATATGATGCATTAAAGAAAAATACTTATGAAGCACATATTACATATGAGGATGATAGTATTATAGATATAAAAAATGCTGGAAATGAAATTGATGAAGATTCAATTATTTATTCTGAAGCACTTTCTAAAATAATTTTACCTAAAAAAATGATAATCTATTTTTATAATAAAAATAATGAGAGTTATAGTTTACCAAAGTATACAGTTATCGAAGATAATAAATCATTATTTAAGTTAAAGTATAATAAAAAAGAAGCTCTAAAAAATAATTTCTTTTTATATGATAATGAAGATACTTATGTAGTTTTTGAACCTTGCATTTTAAAATATAATGGCAAAGAAATAAATCTTTCAAGATTTAGCTTTATTTATGTAAATAGTAATTATATTATGTATTATGATTATGCAAATAGTAGATTTTATTATGAAGATACTAAAATAACTGGTGCATCACTTTATTTAAATGATTATATAATTGATTTAATTAACGATGCCTCAGTTAAAAATAAAAATGTAAGTTTACTTAATAGAAATATAGATACTCTTTCTATATTAAAGGAGGATTAAAATGGATTTAGTAGGAAAAACACTTTGTGATGAAACTGGCGAAGAATATGTAGTATTAAAACTTATTAATTATAAAGCAATTAAATGTGCTTATGCCGTAAGTGTTAATAGTGATGAAAAAAAGATATTTCAAGTTTCCGGAAATGGACTTATATCAATTGATAGTAAGAAAATGATTAATGATATTACCCAAATGTTAATTGATAGTAAAGATATTAAAGATGAAGCAAGAAAGATTAAAGATGGAGAAGCTATAGCGGATTATTTTAAATATTTAGATGAGTTTTATAAAACTAGAATTAATACAATAATGTAGGTGTAATATGAAAAATATTAAACCTATAGTACAAGTTATGAATTTATTTTCTCTAGTTAGAATAAATTCTGCGAAAAGTAAAGTCGAAGAATTTGGTATGACAAGTTCAGTTCTTACTAAAATAATATCTTCGATTATGTATAATGATAATATAGTTCTTGACAAAAATTCGATAGAACCTGATGCCTCAAAACCAGTACTTAATATTTATATTGCTTCAGATTATGGTTTTTGTTCTTCATATAATCAGGTTGTTTCTCAAAAGATTAAAGAAACTAAAGACGATTATAAAATTATAATTGGTAGAAAAATTGCTTATGAAGATGATAAAACAGTTATGAAAATAGCAAAAGATGATTTTTATAAAGAACTTGATAGATTAAAAGAATATCTTACAAAAGCAATTAATGAAAAAAGTTATAGTAAAATAGTTATTTATTATAATCATTATTATAACTTTTCAAAAAGTGAATTTACAAGTATGCAAGTTTTCCCAGTAGTTTATGATGAAAGTGCAAAAGAAAATGTTGATTTTTTAATAGAAACTGATATTAAAAGTTTTATAAATAATTTAATCGTTTATTATGTTTGTTATGAACTTGAAATATGTGAAATATTTTCTTGGGCAAGTGAAAACGTTATTAGAAATGCGATGACTTCTTCAGCACTTAAGAAACTTGATGAACTTGAAATGGAAGAAAAACTTCGTGAACTTAGAAAGATTCGTGAAAAAGATCTTAAGAAAAATATTGAAAACTCTAAAAAAGTAATATTTACAAATAATGAAGATGATGATGATAATTGACAAAAAATGTAAGTTAAGATAAAATGATAGTGAGGTTAATGTATGAATAAAAAAGGACAAGCTTTAGTAGAATATATTTTAATTATTGCTCTTGTAAGTGTACTTGCAATTGCTTTAGTTAACTATTTTGGTGGTTATTTAAAAGACTCTATCACTAAAACAAGCTGCTCAATGATTGGCCAGGAATACGTTGCTGGTGAAAAACCAGGTGATGGTAAATGTAAATAAATTAGTTTTTCTAATTTATTTTTTATGGGAGGAAATATGGAAAAAGATCTAAAATTAATTGTTATGAAAGGTGCAAAACCTTTAGGAGAAAAAGTAGATGCTTATTTAAAAAAAGCCTTTAATACAGATAATACTTTTATCGTGGATACCTCAAATCCAAGATTTAATAATGGGGAAGCAAAAGCCCTTATTAATGAGTCTATTAGAAATGATGATGTTTATATTTTATGTGATATAGGAAATCATAGCATAGACTATGAAATGTATCATAAAACTTCCTATATGAGTCCTGATGAACATTTTCAAGATTTAAAAAGATTTATTTGTGCTTGTATGGGACATGCTAATAGAATAAGTGTAATAATGCCACTTTTATATGAATCAAGACAACATCGTAGAAAAGGAAGAGAGTCATTAGATTGTGCAATGGCCCTTCAGGAACTTGAAAGGTTAGGAGTAAAAGAAATAATTACATTTGATGCACATGATCCAAATATTCAAAATGCTATACCATGTTCTTCATTTGATAGTTTTTATGTTACCACAAATATAATTGAATCAATGATGAAAAATGATCAAAATATGTTTAATAATCCAGATAATTATTTAGTAATATCACCAGATGTAGGTGCTATGGATAGAGCAAGATACTATGCAGATATGCTTGGTACTGATGTAGGTATTTGTTATAAACGAAGAGATTTAAGTAAAATTGTTAATGGTAAAAACCCAGTTGTGGCTCATGAATATTTAGGTAAAGATGTATGTGGTAAAAACTTACTTATTGTGGATGATATGATAGCATCAGGTGGGTCTATATTAGACTGCGCTAAAATGATGAAAGAACGTGGTGCTAAAAATATTTCTCTTGCTGCAACATTCTCACTATTTACCGAAGGAAAAGAAAAATTCGAAGAATATTATAATAAAGGTATTATTTCTAAAGTATATTCAACAAATCTTACTTATTTAGACGAAGATATTAAAAACGAGCCTTGGTTCGAAGAGGTTGATTGTTCAGAAAATATCTCTGAAATTATTTATAAATTATATTTAGGTCAAAGTATTTCACCACTTTTAAATGGTAAAGCTAGGGCCACTGAACTTGTAAAAAGTCTAAGAAAGAAAAATTAGCATATAAAAATGTTAATTTTTTTTAAAAATTTTTTATTAACAATATATCACATAAATGTTGCATTATTAAGAAAAATGTCATATGATGATATTAGAAAGTTGGATAGGGATAGCTTAGAATATTTATGACTAATATGCATAACAAATAATAATAAAGTATTTGTTGGTGATAAAATGATGCTAAGAATTGTAAAGGAGTTGGATGCTATGCAAAAAAATTATGATGAGTTAATTTATTATGATCCTAAAAAGTTTCACGAAGCAGAAATGAAAGAGTTAGCTATTGAAGAAAATAATCTTGCTATTGCAAAAGAATTTATTAAAAATGGTGCATCTAAAGAACTTATTTTGAAATCAATAGACATAACTGAGAAAGACTATAATAAGTTAGTTAGTGAAATTCAAAAAGAAACTAAATCAAAGTAGTTTCTTTTCCTTTAATAAAATATAAAATAATGATATAATTTTTTTATGAAAGTATTTAGAAAAATAATATTAATATTACTTACTATCGTTGTGATGTTTTTTCTTTATATCACAATTTCTTTTGCATATCAAAAAATAGTTTTAAAAAAAATTCCTTATGTATTTGGTTATACAAGTTTTATAAATACTGGATCAAGTATGCTACCATATATAAATGTTGGTGATTTAGTAATAGTTAAAAAAGAGGATAGTTATAAAGTTAATGATGTAATCTCCTTTAAAACAAATGAAAATTTTGTCAATACTCATAGAGTTATTTCAATTAAATCTGGTTATTATAAAACTAAAGGTGATAGTAATAAATTTAATGATGGTGAAGAAATTGATAAAAGTAAAGTATTTGGTAAAGTAGTACTTGTTATAAGTAATTTTGGCGCTATTTATGCATTTTTACTTAATAATTATTTATATATTTTTATAGGTATAATAATGCTTTCTTTACTAGTATTTTTAATTCATATATGGAGGAAAAATGAAGGCAGATGTAATAATTGAATATCCAGTTAAATCATTAGATAAAATATTTTCATATATAATTCCAAATAAATTTAAGGATACTTTAAAAGTTGGTATGAAAGTAGTTGTTCCCTTTAACAAAGGAGTTATTAATGGAATAGTTATTGGGATAAACTCTAATAAATGTGATTATGAAATGAAAGAAATTATTTCTATAAATGATAATTTTATTGTAAATGACGAGCAACTTAAAATGGCTTATTATTTAAAAAAAACTACTTTGTGTCCACTTATAAGTGCAATTGAGGTAATGATGCCTCCATCACTTAAAATAAAAAGTGATAATAAAGATTATAAGAAATATGATACATTTATTACTTTAAATAAAGCTAAAAATATTATAAATAAATATATTTTAGAAAATGAAAGATATCAAAATCAAGTAATTATATTAGATAAACTTTTAAATAGTGAATTTATAAATAAAAAAGAAGTAGTAGGTAGTAGTTTAAATACTCTTGTTAAAAAAGGTTTAGTAAAGGAAGTTAAAAAAGAAAAATATCGTATTAATATCGGTGATGAAAAAAGCATACCTGTTACATTAAATGAAGAGCAAACTAAAGCTTTTGAAATAATGAATAAAGGAATAAATTCTTATAATGTATATTTATTTCAGGGGGTTACTGGATGTGGTAAAACTGAAACTTATATGGCTCTTATTGATGAAGTATTAAAAATAGGTAAAACTGTTATTGTACTTGTTCCTGAAATATGTTTAACTACGCAAACTGTTCAAAGATTTTATAAAAGATTTGGATCACTTGTAGCTATTTTCCATAGTGGACTTTCTACTGGCGAAAAGTATGATGAATATATGAAAATATATAAAGGAGAAGTTAAAATAGTTGTAGGAACTCGAAGTAGTATATTTGTACCAATTAAAAACTTAGGTTTAATAATTATTGATGAAGAACATTCAGATAGTTATAAACAAGATAGCTCTCCACGATATGATGCAATTGATGTAGCAAATTTTAGAGCAAAGGAACTTGGGATACCTTTAGTACTTGCTAGTGCAACTCCTAGTCTTGAATCAAAAGCAAGAACTTTAAAAGATGTATATCATCTTGTTACAATTAACAAAAGAGCAAATAATGCACCGCTTCCTAAAACATATTTAATTGATATGAAATATGAAGGAGGAAAATTCTTATCAAAAGAATTAATCTCTAAAATTAGTGATAGGTTAGCAAAAAAAGAGCAAGTAATACTTCTTTTAAACAGGAGAGGTTTTTCTACATTTGTAACTTGTTCAAATTGTGGTTATACATATAAATGTCCAAACTGTGATATAACCTTAACATATCATAAGACAAGTAATAGTTTAAGATGTCATTATTGTTCATATAATATTAAAAAGGATGAAATGTGTCCAAACTGTAATGAAGATGCTCTTAATTATTTAGGCCTTGGTACTCAAAAAGTTGAGGAAGAACTAAAAACTCTTTTCAAAGAGGCAAATATTATTAGAATGGACCAAGATACTACATCAAAAAAAGGTAGTTATCAAAGAATTATTGATGATTTTTCTGCACATAAATATGATATACTTTTAGGTACGCAAATGATTAGTAAAGGCCTTGATTTTTCACTTGTTACTTTAGTGGGTATTATTAATGCTGATACATCCTTAAATATACCAGATTTTAGAGCTAATGAAAAAACATTTTCTCTTTTATATCAAACATCAGGAAGAGCAGGAAGAGGAAATGCTCCTGGAGAAGTTTTAATTCAAACATTTAATCCTGATAATAAAGTTTTAGAGTATGTTAAAAATAATGATTATGAAAGCTTCTTTAAATATGAACTTGATATTCGCCATAAACTTTTTTATCCACCATTTTGCTATATTGCTCATATTATGATAATTAGTAAAAGTTATGAAATTGCTAGTAAAGAATCCAATTTAATAAAGGGTTATTTAAACAAAGAAATTAAAAATAAAATTATTTTAGGACCAACACCTGCGGGTATGTTTAGAATAAATAATTTATATCATTTTGGAATTATTATTAAATATAAAACAATTGATAATCTTTTTGATGTCCTTTCAAATATTGATAAAAAATATGTTTTAAATAAAGATGTTGATGTACAAATTACTATTAATCCCTCAAGGTTTTAAGTGCTTCGGCGCTTTTTTTATTTTGGTGGTAAAAGTTGGGGTAAAAAAATAAAACTTTCCTTAAAATAAGGAAAGTTATTATATATTTGGTTACCCAGATAGGATTCGAACCCATGGAATGTCAGGACCAGAACCTGATGCCTTACCGCTTGGCTACTGGGTAATTACTTAATTACTATATCATAAATTCTATTTAAATTAAAGTAGTAAAATAAAATAAAATGTGATATTATATGTTTGTGATGAAATATGAAAAAAGTTGTTATTGGATTAAGTGGAGGAGTAGATAGTGCAGTAGGTGCTTATTTACTTAAAAAGGAAGGCTACGAAGTAGTAGGTCTTTTTATGCGTAACTGGGATAGTAATATTAATAATGATATATTAGGAAATCCTAATGATACAAATGATATTTGTCCACAGGAAAAAGATTATAATGATGCTAAAAAAGTATGTGAATTTTTAGGTATAGAGCTTCATAGAATAGATTTTATTAAAGAGTATTGGGACTATGTATTTACCTATTTTTTAGAGGAATTAAAAAAAGGTAGAACACCTAATCCAGATATGCTTTGTAATAAATATATTAAATTTGATTTATTTGTAAAAGAAGCAAGACGACTTGGAGCAGATTATATAGCAACAGGTCATTATGCTAGAATAAATGGTAATAAACTTTTAAGAGCAAAAGATTTAAATAAAGATCAAACTTATTTTTTAGCGGATGTAAATGTAAATAATTTTAAAGATGTACTTTTTCCAATTGGAGATTATACAAAACCTGAAATAAGACAAATTGCTAAAGAAGTAGGAATTCCTGTATTTGATAAAAAAGATTCTACTGGAATATGTTTTATAGGAGAAAGAAACTTTCAAAAATTTATGGCAAACTATTTAAAACCTAATCCTGGTGATATTATTAATGTAGAAACAGGTGAAAAGATAGGCACACATATGGGACTTATGAATTATACAATAGGTCAAAGAAAAAATGTTGGACTTTCTGGTGATGAACAAAGACATTATGTATGTGGTAAAGATACAAAGAAAAATATATTATATGTTGCTTTTGGTGAAAGTGAGTATTTATATTCAGATGAATGTACTGTAGATAATGTAAACTTTATTTCTAGTAAAAGACCTTCATTTTGTACTTGTAAATTCCGTTATAGGGGAGAAGATCATCCATGCGCTTTAGAATATCTTGAAAATAATAAAATAAGAGTCATTTATAAAGGTAAAGCCAAAAGTGTAACACCAGGTCAAGCGTGTGTATTTTATGATGGAGAAGAGTGTCTTGGATGTGGCTTTATTGATGAAGTTTTCAAAGATGGTGAAAAACTTTGGTATTTAAATTAAGAGCATTTGCTCTTTTTTTATGAAAAACTATGGTACAAAATAAAAAATTATGATATTATATTTTTAGAGTAAAATAATAAGAGGTTAGATATGAAAAATATATTTAAAAATATTAAAAATTATTTTAAAGATAATAAAACAAAAAGTATTACAATATTAATAATTTTAATATTAACAATTGTTTCTAGTATTACTTTAATAGCATATTCATTTTATCAAAATAAAAGTAGAAAACTTATAATATCTGGTATAGCTTCTTTAGATTCAGCAGATGTATCAATAAAAGTATATAGAGAAAATAAAAATGAAAATGGTGTTGGAATAAATACTTATTCATTATCATATTATGTTCCAAGTAGTGCATCATATAATTATGTAAGTTCAAAGACAGTATGTGGCACAGGAATAACAATAACTAAATATGAAAATCAAAAGTTTTATGTAGATGCGACTAAAAAAGGAAAATGTAAAGTATATTTTGATGCTATAGATGGTTATATTGATGATTATGAAGTAAATCTTTTTGTTCAAAATGAAGTAGGTAATACTAATGATAATAATTATAATAAAATGGGTCAGTTACCACTTTATGAAACAGGATATTATTATACGATAAATACAAGTAAAACAAGTTGTACTAATGGTGCAACAGTAAGCATTGAAGGAAGAAATATAGTAGTACTTGCAACTAAAAAATCAGTATGTAATGTTTATGCTGATAAAAATAGTGATAGTGTTGGCCCAACGGTAAGTAATTTATCTGTTGATGGTAAAGCAGTAACATTTACTGCTTCGGATAATATTGGTCTTGCAATGTATGGCCTTAGTTCATCTAACACTATAGCACCTGATGATTGGTATTATTTTAGTGGAACAAGTCAATCAACAACTTTTGAATATGCTACTGAAGGAACATATTATTTATGGGTTAAAGATACTGCAGGAAATAATGCTATTTCTGAAGCAATAACTATAACACTTGATGCTGCTGCTCCAACTGTTGGAAATATTGATGCTTATACTAAAAATGCTGTAATTGCACTTTCTGATGATAATAATTTAGCAGGTTATGCAGTTACAACAACCTCAACTACACCTACAAGTTGGACTGCTGTTTCTGGAAAAACTGCAAGTGTAACATATCCTACTACAGCAAATGGTACTTATTATGTACACGTAAAAGATGCCGCAGGTAAAACATCAAGTAAATCGTTTGATATGGGTTGTGCAGCCGCAACTGTTACAAGTTTTGATTACACAGGTGCAGTTCAAAATTTTACTACAGTGTGTCGTGGAAAACATACTCTATCTGTTTGGGGTGCTCAAGGTGGAAATACCGGTGGAAAAGGTGGTTATTCAACAGGAGTAGTTAATTTGAATGAAAATATGAAATTATATATTTATGTAGGTGGTCAAGGTTCAAAAGGTTCGACTGGAGGATTTAATGGTGGTGGTACTACTGGTTCTGGTGGTGGAACAGGTGGAGGTGCTTCTGACATAAGAATAGGAACTGATTCATTATATGCAAGAGTAATTGTTGCTGGTGGCGGTGGTGGAAAAGGACAAGATAGCTGTGCTGCTGGTGGAATTGGCGGAGGAACAACAGGTGGTGGTTCTGCAAGTCAAAGTAGTTGTGGTACTCAGGCCGGCGGTGGAACTCAAACTGCTGGAGGTGCTAAAGGAATATATAGTGGCACATCTGGAGCTAATACAGGTACATTTGGTAAAGGTGGAAATGCAAGTGACGGAAATTATGATGGCGGCGGCGGCGGCGGTGGCTGGTTCGGCGGTGGAGCTGGAGCTTCAGCAGGCTGGTCAAACGGCGGTGGCGGTGGTTCAGGATATGTTTATACTTCGTCAACAGCCTCAAGCTATCCATCTGGTTGTAAACTTACATCGTCATATTACCTAACAAACGCATCAACTACTGCAGGAAGTTCATCATTTCCTAGTACAACCGGTGGGACTGAAACAGGTCATTCTGGTAATGGTTATGCAAGAATTGTTTATAATCCATAAAACTCATTAAAAAAATAATGAGTTTTTTTGTGGATTATGATATCATATATATACGAGGTAATATATGAGAAAGTTAATTAAATTAGATAAAATATATGATATAAAATTTGATAGTAAAATTCATTCTTTTTTATCACCTGAACATATTTATATACCAATTGAAAATGGTTTTGACTTATTAAAAAAACAAAATTCTAAAGTCTTGATGGGCGAAGCAATTTTAGAAAACAAACTTAAAAAAATTAAAAGTAGTATATCTGGAAAAGTAATTGGTACAAGTAAACTTATATGTGATGGAGTAGAAAAAGAATGTATCGTTATAGAAAATAATTATGAAGAAGATAGTAAAGAAGTAAAAAATATAATTAAAAATATTTCCTCTGAGGATATAATCAATAATTTATTTATACATAATTTAGATAAATATGCTGATAAATTAAAAAAATTAAATATAGAAAATTTAGTTATAAATGGTATGGAGGATGAACCATATTTTGAAAATAATCCATTTGTATTAAATAAATATGCAAGTGATATACTTAAAATAACAGATAAATTAATTAATGCTTTTGATATAAAAAATGCTTATATTGCAATTAAAAGTAATGATACAGAAAATATTAATTTATTTTTAAGTAAGATAGGAACTTATACAAATATAAATTTAAGTTTAATCGAAGATAAATATTTACTTGGAAGTGATTTCTTTTTACTTGAGAATATGAATTTAAAAGATAATAGTTTAGTTATAAGTGCTCAAGATTTGCTTAGTATTTATAATAGTGTTGTATATCTTTGTGATATTGATACAACTTTTATTACGATTGCTAGTCCTTTTTTACCTAAAAGTTATGTAATAAATGTTAAAATAGGAACACTTCTTAGTGATGTATTTAATAGTTTAAATATTAATATAAAAGAGAATTATTTATGTATTTATAATGGTTTAATGACTGGATATGAAGTTGATTATAAAAAATGTATAGTTACAAGTAATATGAAAGGAGTTATAATTATACCTAAATTTAATGAAGAAGAAAAACCATGTAATTTGTGTGGAATGTGCTATAAAATATGTCCTGTAAAGGTAAATCCTAAAAATGTTATGGATACTGGTAAAAAAAGTAAAAATTGTATTGACTGTGGACTATGTACATATATTTGTCCATGTAAAATTAATTTAAGAAAATATTTAAGAGGTCAAAAATGAATGTTTATTTAAAATCTAAAAATAATGAAAATAAAATATTAGTAAAATATATTTTACTTTTAATACCTTTTTTAATATATGGTTTTTATAAGAATGGAATATTATTATATAAAGGTGAATATGTTAATATATTTTATATGTTTAAACCACTTATTTTAACTATTATTGCTATTTTAATAAGTTATTTATTTGCAAAATATAAAAAAGAAGATTTTATTTCGTATAGATTATACTTAAATATATTAAGTAGTTTAATAGTATTACCTAATACAAATATATTTATTTATTTAATTATTTTATTTTTAGTTAATATATTATATACATTTAAAAAGATTAATATAAGTTTAATTACTATTTTATTACTAATTATAGTTTCTATGATATTTTCTAAGTATTCATTTTTAAATGTTTATGAAGAAAGTGTAAATCATAGTTATAGTATAACTAATTATTTATTTGGTAATGGTTCTGGGGGAATTTCAAATACATTATTTATTTATAGTATTTTAGTTTTTATATATTTAATATGTGATTTTTCATATAAAAAACATATTGTAGTAACTTCTTTAACGGTGTATTATATTTTACTAATAATTAGTTTTGTATTATTTAAAAAGTTTGATTATAATCTTTTGTTAAATAATAATTTAGTTTTTTCATTTATATTTTTAAATACAATCAGTATATTTACTCCCTATACAAAAGGTGGTTGTTATTTATATGGTTTTATTTTAGGATTAATATCTTTTTGTTTTAGTTTTATAGATATTAATTTAGGGGTTTATTTAATAAGTTTAATATTATCATTTACTTCTTTATATTTTGATAAACTTATTTTAAAAATTAGTTCCAAATAAAAAAAGTTTAGACTAAAAAAACTTAGATTTTTTATAGTTTCCAATGCAATTTAGCAATTTGTAGAAATTTCATTCGGCAATTTGTGAATATTGCTTTTTTTAGTATTTTCCTTTATAATTTAAATGGTGGTGATAGTAAAATGGATATAATATCTGTAAAAGAACCTAATATAGCTGTTAGGGTATCTCAGTATCCAAATGATAATAAAAAAGAATTTTTACTAGTGGGAAGAAGTAATGTAGGGAAGTCAAGTTTTATTAATACTTTAGTAGAAAGGAAAAATTTTGCACATACATCTTCGAAGCCTGGAAAAACCCAAACTCTTAATTTTTATTTAGTAAATGATACATTTTATTTAGTAGACGTACCTGGTTATGGTTATGCTAATGTATCAAAAGAAAAACAAAAAAAGTTTGGTCTTATGATTGAGGATTATATTAAAAATAGAAGTAATCTTCAGCGTGTATTTTTACTTGTGGATTATCGTCATAAACCCACTGAGGATGATATATTAATGTATAATTATTTAAAGTATTATAATTTAAATATTACTATTGTTGCTACTAAATATGATAAGATTAAGAAAAATGGTCGTATTAAACAAGATAAATTAATTAAAAGTGCATTAAAACTAGGTGATGATGAAATGTTTATACCTTTTTCTACAATTACAAAAAAAGGTAGAGAAGATGTACTTAAAATAATAGAAAGTTATTTATAAAGGAGAAAATAAGATATGAATAAAAAAGGATTTACTTTAGTAGAACTTATGGCAGTAATAGTTATTATATCTATTATTGCTTTAGTTGGTGTTACTAGTATAACAGGTGTAAGAAAACAAATGGATAAAAAACTATTCGAGGAAAAATTAAATAGTGCCATATCATCCGCTGAAAAATGGGGTGAAGATAATAAAGAAGAACTTACACTTAACATAACAATTAGCGTTAAAGATGGGGATGAAACTGTAGAAAAAACTGTAAAAGGGGCCAAATTAACAATTGGCAACTTAATAGCAAATGATTATTATGAATCTGAAGAAGCTGTTAATCCAAACCTTTATAATTATACAAAATGCTCTAATAGTAAAACTTCTCAATATGGTTATAAAGATGGAGAGTTTTGTAAAAATATAGTTACTAATAATGTGGATAGTTTAATTGTTAATGAGATATCTATTAAAATATTTACTAATAATAATAGAGTTTATGCTTGTATAGAAAAAAATACTAATAATAAAAATTTAATAAAAGAAACTGATACTTTTGATAAATACAATAAGGATCTTTATTGTTAATTATCTTTATGCTTGTTATTATAAATATTTTTGATATAATAATTTGATAAAAAGGAGGAAATTATGCAAACTGTATGTTTAATAGGAAAACCAAATGTTGGTAAAAGTACTATTTTTAATAGATTAATAAAAGAAAAAAAATCAATTATAATGGATACACCTGGTGTTACAAGAGATAGAATTTATGGTGTAGTTCATTTAATGGATAAATCTTTTCATTTAATTGATACCGGGGGATTATCTTTAGAAAATGGAGACTTTAATAAAGATATTTTAGCTCAGGCAACACTTGCAATTGATGAAGCTGATTTAATTCTTTTTATCGTAGATGCCACTTGTGAAATATCTACTGAAGATAAAATGGTTGCAAGTATGCTTCATAAATCTAATAAAAAAGTATTAGTTTTAGTAAATAAAGCAGATAATAAAGAAAGACAAAATAATTTATATAATTTTTATGAATTAGGTTTTGAGGATATGATTGCAATTTCTGCAGAGCATAATATTGGTTTTGATAAATTAAATTCTTATTTAGAGGCAAATATTAGTGAAGGTAAAGAAAAAGAAGATAATAGAGTTAAATTTTGTTTTGTTGGAAGACCAAATGTTGGTAAAAGTTCCTTAGTAAATGCTCTTTTGAAAGAAGACAGATTAATTGTATCTGATATTGCGGGAACAACAAGAGATGCTGTTGATAGTACATTTAAATATAACGGTAATGAATATGTTGTTATTGATACAGCAGGTATGCGAAAAAAAGGTAAAATTTATGAACAAATTGAAAAGTATTCTTATATCCGTTCTTTAAAAGCAATTGATCGAAGCGATGTATGTGTTCTTGTAATTGATGCAAAAGAGGGTATTATAGAGCATGATAAGCATATTGCTTCCTATATTACTGATGCTGGTAAAGCTATTGTAATATGCGTAAATAAATGGGATACCGTGGAAAACCCTGAGGAAGAACTTAAAAAATGGAAACTTTTAATGGAAAATGAATTTAAATTTTTATCTTATGCAAAAGTAGTATTTGTTTCCGCTAAAACATCCAAAAGACTTGGAACATTAATGCCAGAAATAATTAATGCTTATGAATCACATAATAGAGTAATAGCAACAAGTATGCTTAATGATTGTATAATTGAAAGTGTTCAAATGCATAATCCACCCTCATATAAAGGTAAAAGACTAAAAATATATTTTGTTTCTGAAACAAGTATTAAACCTCCAAAATTTACTTTTGAAGTTAATAATAAAAAGTTAGTACATTTTTCTTATGAAAGATATTTAGAAAATCAAATTAGAAAAACTTTTGAACTTGATGGAACACCAATTATATTAGAATTTAAAAATAAAAATGATTAATGTAGGTAAAAATACTTACATTTTTTTATATTTTAGTAAACGAACAAAAATACGATAAAAGTATTGACAACTATATTTTTTTAGAGTATAGTTTAAATATACTGACAGCAAATATATGTTCGATATAAAAAAGAAGTTGTATGAATATATTGCAAAAAAATTAATGAATATCAATTAAAAAAATGAAATTAAAAGGAGGAAAAATGGTTTATTTAGAAAGCATTAGATTATTAGAAAATGATGAAGAAGGGTTAGCTATGGATGAAAGAAAAATATATAATAGTTATTATCCCTTTGGTATTTTTTCACACATGAAAAATATTAAAAATATTAAATTTGGTTCTATTACACTTTTTTGTGGAAGTAATGGCTGTGGTAAATCGACTTTATTAAATCTTATTTCTAGTAAGCTTAATTCAGTAAAAAAGACTAATTATGATAAAGGAACATTATTTAAAAATTATATGGATGTTATGAGATATGAGATGAATAAAATTCCTGAAGAAATTGTTACAATTACAAGTGATGATATATTTGATTATTTACTTGATTTAAGAAGTATTAATTCTCACGTTAATCGTAGAAAAGATGAACTTGCTAGATACTATTTAGATAATAAATATAATAGTAAGGATATTTCAATTTTTGATTATGATGAGATTCGAAAAAATTATGAAACTAAAACTGCAACTATGTCCAAATTTATTAGAGGTAATTTAATGAATAATACTATTTCTTTGCAATCTAATGGGGAGTCCTCCCTTATGTTTTGGGAAAAAGAGATTAAAGAAAATGGTATATATATTTTAGATGAACCTGAAAATAGTTTATCAGCAGAAAATACCTTAAAACTAAAGACATTTATAGAAGAAAGTGTAAGATTTTTTAACTGTCAATTTATAATATCAACACATAGCCCTTTTTTACTTAATTTGAATGAAGCAGTAATCTATGATTTAGATAAAAAAGATTTTGTACCAGTAAAGTATGAAGATATTCCGTCAGTAAGAACTTATTATGAATTTTTCAAAAGTAATGAAGGCAAATTTACTTAAACATGATAATTCAAAAAAACTTAAGCAAAAAAGTGTCAAGAAAGTGTAATTTGTATTTACAAAGATAACTTTGCCCTTTATAATAAATGGTAACTTTGAAGGGAGGATAATATGAATAATTTACTACCTGTACTTATACTTAATGAAGTCATTATTCTTCCTAATCAAGAAATTAAAATCGATTTAAATAATGAATTTAGTAAAAAAGTAATTTGGGCAAGTGCAAAAAATGAACTTAATAAAGTTTTAGTTATTGCTCCGATTAATACTTTAGAATCCTCACCTTCAATAGAGGATCTTCCTAGAGTTGGTGTTGTTGCTAAAGTAAAAAGTAAAGTAGAACTTCCAAATAATAAATTAAGAGTTATTATAAAAGGAGAAGAAAGGGTAAGTATTAATAAATATTATCAAAATAAAAATACTAATGTTTTGAAGTGTAGTTTCAATGTTATTGAACTTCCATCATTTTCAAAAGCAAATGAAACAGCTATTCAACGAAAACTAATTGAACTTACTAAAAACTATATTTTACTTAATAAAAATGTTTCAAATTCTATATTAAAAACTTTAGATGAAAGAAAAAGTTTATCTGATATAACTGATATAATTACTTCATTTTTACCATTTAGTTTTTCTAAAAAACTTTCATATATGGAAACTATTAATCCCCTTACAAGAGCGGAAAATTTAATAAATGATTTAAATGAAGAAATACTTGTTACAAATATTGATAGAGAGCTTGATGAAAAATTAACTCAATCTATTGAAAATGGTCAAAGAGAATATATTTTAAAAGAAAAACTAAAGGAAATTAATAGTGAACTCGGTATAACTAAAGAAAATGAAATAGCAAGTCTAAAAGAGAAATTATCGAGTCTTTCTTTGGAGGAAAAAACTTATAATAAACTATTAATTGAAATTAATAAATATTCGACTTGTTCAGAATTTAGTCCTGAAGCTGCTGTTATTAAAAACTATTTGGATACTGTTTTAAATTTACCTTGGAATAGTGAAACAGTATTAAATACTGATATAAAAAAAATAAAAAATGAACTTGATGCCACTCATTATGGACTCGTAGAACTTAAAGAAAGAATTTGTGAATATGCATATTTTTTATCAAAAAATACTCAGTTATCTGCACCGGTAATATGTCTTTTGGGTGCACCTGGTGTTGGTAAAACTTCAAGTGCATACTCAATTGCTAAAGCATTAAATCGAGAGTTTATTAAAATAAGTGTAGGTGGTTTAAATGATTCAACTGAACTTATTGGATCACGTAGAACTTATCTTGGGGCTTCTGCTGGAAAAATAATGCAAGGTATAATTAAATGCAAAGTAAAAAATCCTGTTATTCTTATTGATGAAGTTGATAAAATGGTTAAAGATTATAAAGGTGATCCTGCCTCAACTTTACTTGAAATACTTGATAGTACTCAAAATAAATATTTTATAGATAATTATATTGAGGAACCATTTGATTTATCTAAAGTAATGTTTATATTAACCGCTAATAGTTTAGATAATATTCCATCAACTTTACTTGACAGGTTAGAGATAATAAATATGGATAATTATTTAACAAGTCAAAAGATTGATATTGCTAAAAATTATTTAATTAAGGATATTTTTAGTGAATATAAAGCAGAAATTAAAATAAGTAAAGAAGTTTTAGAGTTTGTTATTGAAAATTATACTAAAGAGCCTGGAGTAAGAGAACTTAAAAGGTTACTTGAAAAATTAATAAGAAAAGTTATAGTAAATGAGCCGAATGCTAAAAGTATTACAATACTTCATGTAAATAAATATTTAGATAATAGAAATATAAATTATTTACCAGAAATTACTACAAGTGGCATAGCAAATATTTTAGCATACACTACTGTAGGAGGGCGATTATCCCATATTGAAGTAGTAAAATATAAAGGTATAGGTAAAGTTACTATTACAGGCTGTGCTGGGGAAATTTTAAAAGATAGTATTAATGTAGTAATTAGTTATTTAGCTAATAATTATAATATTGATTTAAAAAATCAAGATTTACATTTTCATTTTTTAGAAAGTTATGTAAAAAAAGATGGACCATCTGCAGGTGTATCAATAGCTGTTGCGTTAATGAGTCTTATTAAAAACAAAAAAATATCATCACAAATTGCTTTTACAGGAGAGCTTTCTTTGAAAGGTGATATTTTACCTGTTGGAGGTTTAAAAGAAAAAGTAGTAGCGGCAACTACTGAGGGTATAACCAAAGTATTTGTGCCCTCTGCTAATGCCTTTGAAGTTGCAAATATAAGTGAAAATATTACAAATAATATAGAAATAGTATTAGTAAGTAACTTTACAGAAATATATGATGCACTTTTTAAATAAAAATATGGTATAATTTTCTTACAGAGATAGGAAAGTGTTGTATGAATTTAAAAGATATTAATTATGTTGATTATGGAAAAAATATAAAAGGCACGATAGTTTTATTACATGGTTGGGGTCAAAATATCCAAATGATGGATATGCTTGGTCATCCATTTGAATCGGAATTTCGTATTATAATTTTGGATTTACCAGGTTTTGGTGAGTCTAAAGAACCACCATCTTTTTGGGGTGTAACTGAGTATACTACTTTTTTACATGATTTTTTAACTAAATTAAAAGTATCAAACCCAATTTTAATTGGTCATTCCTTTGGAGGAAGAATTGCAATTAATTATGCCTCAAGGTTTAAAACTGAAAAAGTTGTTTTACTTTCTGCACCATTTAGACCTAAAAAGAAAAAAATAAGTTTAAAAGTTAGAATATATAAACTTGCTAAAAAAATAAAATTTTTAAAACCTTTTACAAATTATTTAAGAAATAAATGGGGTAGTACTGATTATAAAAATGCTAGTGAAATTATGCGTGGAAGTTTAGTAAAAATTGTAAATGAAGATTTAACTGAAAATGCCAAAAAAATTGAAGTGCCAGTTCTTTTAATATATGGTACTTTGGATAAGGATGTTCCTTTAAAAGAGGCTATTTATTTGGAAACTATTTTAAAAGATGGTGGACTTGTTAAATATAATGGATTTGGACATTATGCTTATTTAGAAAATTTAAATCAAACTATTAACATTTTAAAAAATTTTTTGTCGTAGGAGGTTCCTTATGAAATATTTTATGATTTTATTAGTTATAGTTCTTTTTGCTTTTGAAAGTTTATTTTATATTCAAATGCTTCAGCAAAATTCATATAATGAAAAAAATAGATTTTTAAAATTTACTTTAAAAAATATAAAAGAAAATATAAATTACTTTGCTTTAAAATTACTTTTTGGAATATCATTAATTTTATTTGCAAATTTTGAATTTATATTATATGTTTATTTCTTTTTAATAATGTTTATTTTAATTTATTCAAGTATATTACAATATAAAAAGTATAATAAGAAATTACCTTTAAAATTTACAAAAAGAGTTATTAGAATTTTTTCTTTAGATATAATTTCTTATTTA
Organism: Mycoplasma sp. CAG:472; assembly: GCA_000437315.1. Lineage (GTDB taxonomy): Bacteria > Bacillota_I > Bacilli_A > RF39 > UBA660 > UBA6448. The sequence goes on along the minus strand of FR899419.1, from coordinate 14,373 downwards.
ATATTAATGATTATTTGTTTTAATAAAAACCTTACATTTTTACTTGGAATAGAACTTATATTTATATCTTTATTACCCTTTGTTTTGATAATTTTAAATTATATTTTATATCCAGTTGAAAAAATTATTTATGAAGTATATAAAAATAAAGCTATTAAAAGGCTTAATAAAATGGAAAATATTGCAGTAATAGGTATTACTGGTTCTTTTGGTAAAACTAGTACAAAAATGATTTTAAATGATATTTTAAGTGTAAAATATAAAGGATTTTGTACAGCTAATTCATTTAATACGCCAAAGGGAATAACTAAAACAATTAATGAAACAGAAAGCATTTTTAATGATTATTTTATTGCTGAGATGGGTGCTCGTGCCAAGGGAGAGATTAAACAGTTATGTGATATAGTTCATCCTAAATATGGAATAATTACAAGTGTTGGACCAGCACATCTTGATACCTTTAAAAATATTGATATTATTACTAAAACAAAATGTGAATTACTTGAAAGTTTACCAAATGATGGAGTAATTGTTTTAAATAAAGATAATGAATATTTAAGAAAATATAAGCCTATAAGTAGAGTAAAGACTTTATGGTTTAGTTTAAACGATAATGATGCTGATGCTTATGCAAGTGATATTAAATATAGTGATAAAGGAAGCGTTTTTACTCTTCATATAAAAAAGAAAAGTATTCAAGTTGAAACTACACTTTTAGGTAAAGAAAATATTTATAATATAGTTTCTGCCTCTCTTCTGGCAAATGAACTTGGAATGTCCTTAAAAGAAATTCAAAAAGGTATTTCCAATATTAAAGTCATTTCTCATAGGTTAGAGCTTAAGACATCAGAAAATATTACAATAATTGATGATAGTTATAATTCTAATCCTGTTGGTAGTCAAAATGCTATTGAAGTTTTAAAACTAATGAAAGGTAAAAAAGTTATTATTACTCCTGGTATGGTGGAAATGGGTAAAGATGAAGAAAAATTAAATTATGAATTTGGATGCAAAATGGCTAATGTTTGTGATAGGTTTTATTTAATAGGCAAAAAAAGAAGTAAGCCTATTGAAAAGGGAATCATTGATGAAAATAAAAAAGCAGATATAAAAGTATTTAATTCATTTAACGAGGCATATAATGATTTTAGAAAAGATTTTGCGAAGGAAAAAGTAACAGTGCTTTTAGAAAATGATTTACCGGATACTTATAATGAAAATTAGAAAGGAATGTTTATGAAATTAAAAGTAGGTTTTATTTATGGGGGTATTAGTACAGAACACGAGATTAGCATAATAAGTGCGATTCAGGCTATAAATAATATGAATATGGATAAATATGATATAGTACCAATATATTTGTCTAAAAAAGGAGTTTTTTATACAGGAAAGTATTTGTTAAATATTGATAATTATAAAGATTTAAGTTTAATACCTAAAAAGTGTAAAGAAGTGTCAATAATTAAAAAGAATAATGACTTTGTTTTATTAAATGTTAATTTTCCTCATAAAGTATTAACTAATATTGATATTTTCTTTCCAATTGTTCATGGCTATAATACTGAAGATGGCTCTATAGCAGGTTTTTTAGAAACTATTGGAGCGCCATATGCTGAAAGTGATTTATATGCAAGTTTAATTGGCCAAGATAAGGTTATTCAAAAAATGGTTTTCAAAGAAAATGGTATAAACATTGCACCTTATACTTATTTTTATGAAAATGAATATCTTGATAATGAAAATGAAATAATTTCTAAAATTAATAAGCTTTCCTATCCAGTAATTGTTAAACCAGCAAGACTTGGAAGTAGTGTAGGAATTAATATTGCTTTAGATGAATCATCTTTAAATGAGGCTATTAATGAAGCATTAAAATATGATGAAAAAATTATTGTAGAAAAGGTTATTGAAAATCTAAAAGAACTTAACTGTTCAGTACTTGGAGATAAAGATTTATATAAACCATCTTTAATCGAAGAGGTTAGTGGAAAAGATAATATTCTTTCATATGAAGATAAGTATATTTCTGGTGGTAAATCAAAAGGTATGGCAAGTGCAAGTCGAAAAGTCCCAGCGGATATACCTAAAAAGTTAACTAAAGAAATAGAAAATATTAGTGTAAAAGCTTGTAAAGCACTTAATACAAATGGAATAGTTCGAATTGATTATTTATATGATACAAAAAATGATAAAGTATATTTAAATGAAATTAATATTATTCCAGGATCATTATCATTTTATTTATGGAAAGATATGAAATATAAAGATTTACTAGAAAATATAATTGAATTAGGAATAAAAAATTATAAAAATAAATCTCGAAAACAAACTAGTTTTGAAACAAATGTATTACAAAATTTTAATGGTACTAAAGGTATAAAAAAATAAATTTAAAATTTTATATAGACAAAATATTATAAATATGATATATTTAATTTGCTCGAAAAAAATAAATTTTTTTGTGAGCATTTTTTTTGCAAAAAAATTTAAAATCACACACCTTAGAAAGGAAACATATGAAAAAAACAATAATAATTTTAATAACAATTTTTGCCTTTACTACAAATATATATGCACTTGAAAATATAAGTTATACAATAAGTGGAACAAATAAATCACTTTGTTCAAAAGATGGAAAGATTTTTCTAGAGATACCTTCGATTGATCTTGATGGAAAAGAATCATATATTTTAAAACCAATGGAAAGTTTTAATACAAATTTAAAAACATATGAATATGCAAAATATACAAATTATGACTTACCTAAAGATTTAAAAGATTATTTTTATGCTTTTCTAGAGTTTAAAAATATTCCTGGAATAAGTCATAGTAATTATCACATTTTAACGCAAAGACTTATTTGGGATTATTTATACCCAGAAATGGAAATAAGATTTTGTACAAATCGAGGTAAACCTTTTGAATTTCTCGAAGAGGAATATTATAAAGTAAAAGATATGATTACAAATATTGTAAGTGGGCCAGACTTTTTTAATAGAGATAATTATTTACTTGAAAATAAAGAATATACTTTTGAATTTAATTATTTAGATAGATTTTATTTAGTATCTAAACCTGATGAATTAAATGTTAAAATTTATGATAATAAACTATTTGTAAGTGGTCCAAAAGGAAAATATCAGTTAGTATTTAAGAAAAAACCTCTTGAAAATAAACCTTTTATTTCAGAAAGAATTATATCTGATGGACAAAATGAAGTATTTTCCTACAGTAATTTTAATGATAAAGAATATGTAGTGAATATTATAATTGATAGTGTAAATTTAAATATATTAATACTTGATGAAAATAATAAGGCTTTAACTGATAAATGCATAATTTTACAAAATGAAAAAGAATATTTATCATATTGTACAAATGAAAATGGTATTATTAATGCTAAAGGCTTACTTAAGGGAAAATATAATATTTTATTCGAAGAAACTGATGAATATGAAAAAATAAATCAAGATATTGATTTAAATAGTGATTCAATGATCAAATTAAAATTAATACTTAAAAATAAAGATAATGTTATTAATAATGATAATAACAATAATAGCGAAAATATTGATAATAATGATAATAATCAAAATATTAATGATAATTTAAATAATAATGATGATAATATTGATAATGAACAAACTAGTATTACAAAAGTTAATAGTGAAAAAAATACTAATGAAGACTATTTAATATTCAAAGATACTTTATCTATTAATAAGTTTTATATCGTAGCTATAGTATTTATCTTTTTAACAGCGGTGGTATTTTGCATCAAAAGATTAAAAAAATAATAATTTTTATTTTATTACTTTTGATAAATACAGTAAACTCTAAAACATTTACTATTCAAAATACTTTACTTGATAGTTTCACTTATAGTGAAAATATATCATTAATTATACCTAGTATTAATTTTTCAAAAACTTTTGATAATAATTCTACTTTAAAGAATAATTTAGAACTTGAAAAGAGTTCAGTTATGCCAAATGAAGAAAATAGTACAGTAATTATACTTGGTCATTCAGGTTATAATTTTAATGCCTATTTTAATGATTTATTTGATTTAAAAAAAGGTGATTTTATATATTTAAAATATTTAGGTAAAACTTATACTTATAAAGTTTTTGAAATAGAATATATTAATAAAAATGAATTTTACAAGGTTCAATATAATAAAAATTACTTATATTTAGTAACTTGTGATTTATATAATTTTAGTAAACAAATTGTTATAAAAAGCTCAAAAATTTAACTTTTTTGAGCTTTTTTTCATTTTTTTTAAGAAATTTAACAAAAAAAGGAGGAAATCGAGGGGGTAGCGGTAATAATATATATATGTAGGGGATAAAATATGAAGTATATTAATGAAGAAGAAATTAATGCTATAAGGGAAAATGCAAATATTGTTGATGTCATTGAAAGTTATGGAATTAAACTCGAGAAAAAAGGTAAAGATAACTATGTATGCTTATGTCCATTTCACGATGATCACAATCCTAATATGATTGTTTCGCAAGCTAAACAAATTTTTACTTGTTTTGGTGGATGTGGAGCAACAGGTAATGTATTTACCTTTGTACAAAAATATGAAAATGTAAGCTTTATCGAAGCAGTTAAAATAGTTGCTGAAAAATCTCATCAAAACTTTAATTATGATATTAAAAGTTCCAAGGTAAATGATAAATTTAGTAAAGAGTATGAAGTTATGGATTTATCATTAAAGTTTTTTCAAAATAATTTAGCTTCGAGTGAGGGCATTAAAGCCAAAGAATACCTTTTTAAAAGAGGTATCACTGAGCAAATTATTAATGAGTTTAAACTTGGACTTTCAATAAATAATAATAGCTTAAAAAAATTTTTTGAAAGTAAAAATGTTGATTTAGAACTTGCTTATAAAATAGGACTTTTAAATAAAGGTGGAACAGAATATTATGATGTGTTTAATGATCGTATAATGATTCCAATATTTAATCAATCTGGTAAATTATGCGGTTATACAGGAAGATGCTATTTAAAAGATGAAGAAAATAAATATGTAAACTCAAAAGAAAATGAAATTTATAAAAAAAGTGAAGTTTTATTTAACTATTTTAATGCTAAAAATGAAATAAATAAGTTAAAGGAAATTGTTATTGTCGAAGGTAATATGGATGCAATAACTATGAGTACATATGGTATTAAAAATGTTTGTGCTTTAATGGGTGTTGTACTTACAAGTTATCAAATTGATTTTCTAAAAAAACAAAGGCTTAAACTTATTTTAATGCTTGATAATGATAATGCTGGTAAAACAGCTACTTTAAAAGTTGGAGACCATTTATATAATGCTGGGATTGATGTTAGAGTAGTAAGACTTTCTGGGGCAAAAGATCCTGATGAATATGTAAGGAAAAATGGAATTGATGCATTAAAAGATAATATTAGTAATGCAAGAAAGTTTATTGATTTTAAAATTGAAGCTTTAAAAGATAACTATGATTTATCTTCGGTCGAAGATATTCAAAAGTATGTAAAAAGTGTACTTGATTCAATAAAAAGTCTTAGCGATATTGAAAAAAGTATTATAATAAATCGTTTAAGTGAAACATACCATATAGATGTAAATATTTTAAAAAAGGATATTACATTTAATGCAAAACCTAAGATGCAAGAACCTGTTATTAAGCAAAAGAAAAAAAGTGGTTATGACCTTGCTGTTTCCAATATAATTTATGGAATGCTTCAGAATAAGGAATATTATTTTATCTTTGCTAATCGGCTTGGTTATTTAAAAAATAGAGTTGAAAGAATGACTATTGCTTATATAAAGGAATATATTGATAAATATAAACAAATTGATATTGCAGGATTTTTAGATTATGTGGTAAAATATGAAGATGTTTATGCTTTTGTAAGTGATGTTTTATCTAATAATGATAAAGAAATATCAGAAAAATGGTTTCTGGAAGCACTTGATAGAGCAAATAATGAAATAGATAAAATGGATTTAAAACAAAAAAAATATAATGCACAAAATGAAATGGACGCAAATATGAAAATAAATGATGCCCAAAAGTGGCTTGAAAAAAGAAGAAAAATAGAGTATGAGGAAAGGATGTAGTAAATATGAAAGAAATTAAAACATTTAAAGAAAGGGAAGAAGAATTAATTAAAGAGGGGGAAGCTAAAGGTTATATTACATATGAAATGCTTGCAGAAAAATTAAAAGGGTTAGAAATTGATAATGATTTATTAGATGAACTTTATAACAAATTACTTGAACATAATATAACAGTTATTTCTGGCGATGATGTATCCTCAAATGGGGGAAATGTTGAAAAAGTACTTGAAGAAGTTAAAGATGAAGAAAATCTAATTTTAAATGACGAAGAAATTACTAAGGATGTAAATATTAATGATCCAGTAAGAATGTATTTAAAAGAAATAGGTAGAATTCCACTTCTTACACCTGATGAAGAACTTGCTTTATCAGAAAGAATAAATAATAATGATGAAGATGCCAAAAGAATACTTGCGGAAAGTAACCTTCGTCTTGTTGTATCAATTGCCAAAAGATATGTAGGAAGAGGTCTTCTTTTCCTTGACCTTATTCAAGAGGGTAACATTGGGCTTATGAAAGCTGTAGATAAATTTGACTCTAATAGGGGTTATAAATTTTCTACTTATGCTACTTGGTGGATTAGACAAGCAATTACAAGAGCTCTTGCTGATCAAGCTAGAACAATACGTGTACCAGTTCATATGGTTGAAACAATTAATAAAATGGTAAGAGTTCAAAGACAATTAACACTTGAACTTAATAGAGAGCCCTCTGAAGAAGAAATTGCTAAAAAAATGAATGTTAGTGTTGATAAAGTTCGTGAAGTAATTAAAATTAGTCAAGATCCAGTTTCACTTGAAACACCAATTGGTGAAGAAGATGATTCTCATTTAGGAGATTTTATTAAAGATGAAAGTTCACTTTCACCAGAGGAATATACAGAAAATGAAATTCTAAAAGAGGAAATTGATGATGTACTTCAAAGTTTACAACCTAGAGAGCAAGAAGTATTACGTCTACGTTTTGGACTTAAGGACGGTACTTGCCATACCCTTGAGGAAGTTGGTAAAAAGTTTAATGTAACAAGAGAAAGAATTCGTCAAATTGAGGCAAAAGCCCTTCGCAAATTACGTCATCCTTCAAGAGCTAAAAAACTAAGAGACTTTATGGAGGAATAATGAAAAGTCTTCGCCTTGAGGCGGTAGCATCCCTTGTAAAGAAAAACTGTAATGTTTTAGATGTTGGAACAGATCATGCATATTTACCAATTATTTTATCTAAAACTGGTAAATGTCAAAGTATAATTGCTAGCGATGTATCAAATAATGCTCTTTCTTATGGAGAGGCTAATTTAAAAAAATATCATATTACTAATGTAAAGTTAGTATTATCTGATGGACTTAAAAATATAAAGGATAAATATGATACTTTAACAATTTGTGGTATGGGAACATACACTATAATTGATATTTTAAAAAGTGGTTATTTACCAAAAAATATTATTATAAGTTCTAATAATGATTTATATACTTTAAGATGTTATTTAAATAGTATTAATTATAAAATTATGAAAGAAATAATAATTTATGAAAATGAAAAATATTATGATATTATTTCATATGAAAAAGGACAAGAAAAACTTTCTTATTATCAAAAATTATATGGTAAAAGTAATGATAAAAAATACTTTAAATATTTACTTCATAAAGAAACTTATATTTTTAAAAAGAGTAAAAATTTTAAAACACTCAAAAATATTATCTATCTTTTTTTAAAAACTATTTAAAAAATGTTGGGTTATTAATAAGACTACTTTCTATAGTAGTTTTTATTGTGGAAAACTTTTTATTAGTTTCATTTTCTTTAGAACTTTTATTCAAAGTATTTAGTATCTTTGGTAAATTTTTAGCACCTCGAATCATTGGTTTTACACTTTCATAAAGGGGAATCACTTCTTTAGCAATATTAATTGTTTTAGAAAGCCCTGATAATACTTTAGCTAAAGTTATTCCCGAAGATATTACATTTGAAAACATATTTTTTCACCTATTTAATTATATGATAAAAGTTTATTAAATGTTTCAAAAACATAGACAATAGTAATTATTTTTGATATATTTAAATTGCTCGAAAAAAATAAGTTCTTTTTATGTAATAAAAAGACTTTAAAATCACACACCTTAGAAAGGAGAAGATGTTTAATAAATTATATTCTAAATCAGGATTTTTACGTGATTTAGAATTTAGAAAACTGTTTCTTGAAACGCCACAGTTACTTAACTACGTATATAATTACGCCTTAGATTTACTTGATCTACCAATCGATGATAGTATTCATTTACTTGATAATAATTTAAATGATAATATAAATATTAAAAATAGAGAATCAGATTTACTATATGAATCAAATAATTATTTAGTAAATATCGAAGGCAATTGTCAAACTTCAGTAAGTGTTAATTTAAAAAATTTATCATATCTATGTGCTTTACTTTTAAGACAGGTAAAACCTGGTGATGCGGATAAAGTTAAAAAAGTATTGCAAATTAATATAAATAATAAAAGTCCGTTTAAAACAAAAAATTTTATAAATATAACTGAATTAATTGATAGTATAACTAATGAAGTAAGAAATGAACTTTTTTTTATAGTCGATTTTAATCTTGAAAATAGTTATAATATGACATATAATGAAATTGCTAGTTTACCGGGTGATGACCCAAGAAAGATATTTTATGTATTTACAAGTGAAAATAATGATAAATATTATGAGTTATATAAAAATAATAAACTAGGTCAATTAATATTAAGGAGGATGGAATATATGGTAGAAAATTTTGATGCAATATTTTATTATGATAGAGATAAATTTAATGAGCAAGTAGCCAAAGAAGTTGGTTTTGAAGAAGGAAAAACCACAGGAATGGCTATTGGTATAGACAAAGGTAAAAAAGAAATAATTTTAAATCTACTAAAAGCAGGGATGAATGAATTAGATATTATGAAGTACTTAGGCATCACTGAAAGTGATCTTGAGGAAATTAAAAAGTGTAAGTAAATAACTTATGCTTTTTTGTTAATATTAATTTGTACCCCTAGAATAATAAAAAAAATTATGGTATACTTTTTTATAGTAGGGAGATTACAATGGAAGAATCAAAGAAAAAAAATAATATTATATTAGATTTTATAACATCTTTTATTTATATACCAGTATATTCATTACTTGGAATAAAATTTGTACTTTGGGATATGTGGATAATGCTATTTAATTATTTTGCTTGGCAACTTGATAAAACAGTTAATGGAAAAGCTGATAAAGTTGAAACTAAAGAAGAACAAGAACTTTTATATCAAAAAACTAAAGGTAAAAAGAAAAAGAAACAAAGAGTCTATAATTATAGCAAAAAAACTTTAGCAAGATATGAAAAAATGAAAATAGAACTAGCTAATGACTTAAGAACAAGTGGTGCTACCCGTAGTAAAACACCAAATGTTTATCAATTTACAGTAAGAAATGTTCAAGGAGATGGTCAAATATTTACTGCAACAATGTCTGGACTTTCTAAACTTGATATTAATGCTTTTTTAGTAAATAAAGGTTATGAAGTATATCAAATTAAAACTAGTAAATTAATTAATTTTTTAAATGCTGATTCATCTTTTATATCAAGAGAGATGTCTAAAAAAGACTTAATATTTTTCCTAACACAACTTTCTACTTATTTAAAAGCTGGTATTACTTTAAATGACGGAATGAAAATATTAACAACTCAAATGAATAAAAATAAAAATCGACAAAGAGTATTTGAATCTATTTGTTATGAACTTCAACTTGGAGAAACATTTTCAAATGCCCTTGCAAAACAAGGTAACTTATTTCCAGCACTTCTTATCAATATGATAAAGGCTGCCGAGGCTACTGGAACATTACAAGAAACACTTGATGATATGGCTAATTACTATACTGAAGTTGATAATACTCATAAAGAAATGGTTAGTGCTTTAACATATCCAGCAATTATTACTGTATTTGCAATTGCAGTTGTAACTTTTATTATTGTCTATGTTGTACCACAATTTTCAACTATATATGGACAAATGGATATACCTATAACTGGTTTAACATTATTTTTAGTGAATTTAAGTAATTTTTTAACTAAAAATTTAGCTTTAATTTTATTACTTATTGTTGCCTTAATTGTTTTAAATATTATAATGTTTAAAAAAGTTAAAATGTATCGTGTTTTTATTCAAGAAATATCTATGAAATTACCGGTAATAAAAAATATTATTATATATAATGAAATAGCAATATTTGCTAAAACTTTTGCATCACTTTTAAGAAATAATGTATTTATTACTGAAAGTATGGGAATTTTAAGTAAAATTACTAATAATGAAATTTATAAAGCAATAATGTTTAAAACAATAGACAATATTGTTATGGGAGAAAAAATATCTGATGCGTTTAAAGATCACTGGGCTGTTCCTGATGTTGCTTATTATATGATAGTTACTGGTGAATCAACTGGTCAACTTGCTGATATGATGCAAAAGGTTAGCGATTATTATCAAGTTATGCATAAAAATACAGTTAATGCATTAAAGAGTTTAATAGAACCAATTATGATTGTGTTCTTAGCAATTATGGTAGGTGGAATATTACTTGCTGTTATTGTTCCAATGTTTAATGCATATAATCAAATGATTTAGGGGAGTTTTATGGAAGTATTATTATTTATAATTGGTGCATGTTTAGGATCTTTTTTCCTAGTTGTAGGAAAAAGACTTCCTATAAATGAAGATGTGCTATTTTCAAGAAGTAGATGTGATAAATGTAAGAAAGAGTTAAAATGGTATGATTTAATACCTATTTTTTCTTATGTTTTTTTGAAAGGAAAATGTAGATACTGTGGTGAAAAAATTAGTCCTCTTAATTTAATTGTAGAAATATTTATGGGACTTTTCTTTGCTTTAGGTTATCATTTTATACCAATAGGTTATAATTTTTATGCTTATCTTGTACTTTCAAGTTTAATGATGTTAATTTTTATATCTGATTTTTCTTATTATATTATTTTAGATTCACCACTTATTATATCAAGTATTTTACTTTTTATATTAAAGTTTATATTTTTTGGTTATAAAGATGCATTAATAAGTATTGTAAGCGGAATATTACTTTTTCTTGTAATGTATTTGATAAAAATTATTGGTGATAAATTATTTAAAAGAGAAAGTTTAGGTGGAGGAGATATAAAACTTGCATTTGTTATTGGCTATGCCTTAGGATTTAGATTATCTTTAATCGCTATTATATTATCATCATTTTTAGCACTTCCTTATTCTGTAGCCTCATTAAAATTACAAAAAAATAATGAAGTACCTTTTGGACCATTCCTAGTATCTTCATTATTTATAGTTTTTCTTTTTCAAGATAAATTTATTAATATTTTAGGCTTTTTTAACTAGCAAGATATGCAAGAAGACCTGCGATTACAGAACCAATCATTAATATTAATAATGACCATGCAATAAATTTTTTATCTTTCTTTTTCATATTATAAGTCCTTTCTAATTTATTTTTCTCTAAACAACTATACATCCATAAGATATATTTATGATACCATATATTTTAATTTTTGTAAAAAATTATACTTTTTATTTACACAAATTTGACATTTTATTAAATATGTGCTAAAATGTTTTTCGTTAGAGGGGTGTTTTTTATGAAAGATAACAATGTTGTAAAAAATGATAAAAAATTTAACTTAAATAGACCTATTACAGGTGTAATTCAAAATGATAGGATTTGGGAACAATGGTATGATCCCAAAAAAATGAATGAGAATTTACCTAAAATGAATCAAGCTGATTATGAAGAAATGTGTAATAAAGATTATCCAAATGATGTTATTTTAAATAATCGTGGTCTTAAAAGAATTACTAATAGTGAGTTTATTGCTATGCGTAATAAATTTATCCGTTCTTTAAAAGCAATGGGTATAGGTAAGGGAGATAAGGTAGTATCAATTGCATTATCTACTCCTGAATTAATAGCTTTTAAATATGCATGTGCTTATGTTGGGGCTATAACTGCTCATTTTAATTTTATGGAAGATAAGGATAAAATGTATAAACATATTAAACTTTTAAATCCAAGTTTAATTATGTTCCTTGATATTTTAGAAACTAACGTTTGTGAAGTATTAAATAGTGAAGAATTTAATAATATTAAAAAGTTAAGACTTCCAGTTTCTGCTTCAACTCCAGCACTAAATGATGAAAAATTTAAAACAGCACTTTTCACGCTTAATAATAAACTTCAAAATAAAAGTGTAAAAGGGGCTATAAGTTTAGGTAAATTTGTAAGCTATGGACAGTATTATAATGGATCTATGGAAAGTGTTTACGAAGACCATCTTCCTTCAAATATAGCTTTATCCTCAGGTACAACTGGTGAAAGTAAAGCAATATTACTTTCTCATGATGCAAATAATGCATTAGCAAAACAACATGAAATTGCTGATTTAGGTCTTAAAAGAGGAGAAAAGAATTTAGCACTTGTTCCACCATTCTTAGCATTCTGGGATGCTGATATAATTGGTATGGCAATGAGTCTTGGTCTTGAAAATATACTTGAAATGGATTTAAGTTATGAAAGTGTTCCAAAATATTTAGCTAAACATAAACCAAATTATGGTATATGGAGTCAATATTTATGGGATTCAGTACTTTATGATAAAAATAAAGATGAATATATTGGAAATCTAAAAAAAGTGGTTATTGGTGGTGAAAGACCTGATATAAACCAAGTTAATAGATTTAAATCTGAAACAGGTATAACTCAAGAAGCAGGTTTTGGTGCTAGTGAAATGGATTCATGTTTTAGTGTAGCTCATCCAAATTGTAATATGATTGGTTCTTCAGGACTACCACTTCCATTTAATAATGTAATGATTAAAGATAGAAGTTTTAATGATTTAAGTTATAATGAACCAGGTAGAATATGGGTTACTGGACCAGCAATGATGAATTGTTATTATAATAATCCACAGATGACTGATAGTGTAATCTATACTGATAAAAATGGGGTAAAATGGTATAATACTAAAGATTTTGGTTTTGTTCATGATACAGGTAGTTTATTTGTCCTTGATAGAGATCAAAAGCCACTTGAAATCAATTCAAAAGAAGTTAATTTAATCTTAATTGCGGAAAAAATAAAAGAACTACCTTGTGTTAAATTATGTAAATTAAATCATAAGGATGATAAAATAGTTTGCCATGTATCTTTTGATGATTTATGTAATAAGACTCAAGAAGAGTGTACAAGTGAACTTTTAAATTATTTAGATAATGTCTTTACTGCTGAAGAAAGACCAGCTTACTTAGTAATTTATCCATCACTTCCTAGAACTCCTCTTGGAAAAGTTGATTATCAAACATTAGACAATCTTGCAAATAATATTGACTGTGAAGTTATTGAACTTGAAAAAAATAATATAAAAGTTTTACATAAGTAGTTTAAAAAAATATAAAAATATGTTATTCTTATACTAGGTGGTAGTATGAAGGATAACATATTTTTTTCTATAGTAAGTTTATTTTATAGTATAATGCTTATCATAGTTTATTTTTCTAAACAAAGAATTGATAGTGATGAGAATGCTATTTATAAAAGATTGGTTTTAACAAATTTTTTAGGACTTATTATTGAAATATTTCCCTCGACACTTGCAATAAGAGTAATTAATAACTTCAATCCTAATTTAGCAATATTTATTTTAAAATTTATTTTATATTATTTTGTAGTATGGATTTTAATATTTACTTATTATATTTATGTTATTAGTTCTAAAGATAGGTATAAAGAAAAAAATATTTATTTATCTAAAATAAATAAAATGAAAAAAATTATGTATTTTATTTGCATTGTATCAATTATTTTAGTAACTATTTTACCTTTATATGCTAATGATATAAATTATACTTATGGACCAAGTGCTAATTATGTATATAGTTTGAGTGGGGTAATGATTACATTTATAGTATTTATGCTTATTAGAAACTTTAGAAATATTAGGACTAAAAAGTATACACCAGTATTTTCGTTTATATTTCTTGGTATTATAACGATGATTGTCCAATATTTTAATCCAGAACTTACACTAATGATACCAATGGAGACATTTGTAACTTTTCTAATGTTCTTTACAATAGAAAATCCAGATGTAAAGATGCTAAATGAATTATATAAAAATAAAGAAATAATGGAATCTAATTATGAAGATAAATATAATTTCTTATTTGAAATAACTCAA
>FR899418.1 GCA_000437315.1 Mycoplasma sp. CAG:472 | reverse complement strand
TCCAAGTAACTTACTTTCAGAGGATAGAGAAACTACACCACGAGCCCCAAAAGTACGATCATCAACACCGCCATAATCCAGACCATAAACCGGATCAAGCCCAAATACACTCGAACCACTATCATCGAATCCAGCAGGGGACCCCGTCCAATATGCCATATTATTATTTAAATAGAAGACACTGCTGTCCGTATTATATTTTCCTCCAGCTAGCACTATTTCATCCGCCGTTATTAGTCCAAAATTATTTGTTACCACATCTGCAGTATTACATTCAAACGTAGGTGTTGGAGTATCTGCATATAGCCGAGTAAATGGATCATAGGAAAAACCACTGCCTTTCGATGCCCACGTACTAGATGTATTTCTATCATTGCAAAATGTTGTTTTAACAAATCTTGATGTACTTATATTTTCATTAAAATATTTTGTATACCAATTATCTAAATATGTCTTTATTGTACTATTTGTTGTTGTTCCTCTTTGAGAACCTTCAGTATATTGAAATCCTACATATTCTGCTTTATCATATTTATTATTATATGCTGTAAATCCCATATTAGTGTTTGCTCCAGTAATTGCTACTTTTGTATTTTCACTTGGTGCTTTACTTCCTGCATATATCATTTTTATTTTATTATCTTTATCTACTCTTATTATTCTCCAGTACATATCATCTCCTTTATGGGCATATACTACTTCTTTACATTTATAATTATATGAAGAATCATAATCATCAAAATTCACACCAGTTTGACACTCTGCTAGGGTTGGATAATCAATATAATCATAATTATACGTATCACTTGTATCTGTAGAATCCTCACTGTCAAAACCTCTGTAAACAATTTGGTCTTCTTTAAACTTACCATATTTTACCCAGTTATTATCAACTGCTCCCCTATAATAATAAGTTTTACCTGTGCCTTCTGTATATGAATACATTCCAGCATTACTGGTTTCTACTTTTGTAAAATCTGCTGTTTTTGCTTCAATTGCAGTTTTTCCTCCATTATTAGCAAGTATTGTTTCATAACCTTTTTTAACAGTTGTT
>FR899417.1 GCA_000437315.1 Mycoplasma sp. CAG:472 | reverse complement strand
TAATTCTAGTGATTATTCTATTACTTTGAGTAAATAGTAAAGTGATTTATTCACTTTTTTATTATGATAAAAAATAATTATTAAATTTCACACCAATTATTAAAAATGTGTTAAAATAGAAAATAGAGGTGATATCTTTGTATAAAAATATAGATGAGTTAAATAAGATTTTAGATGAATTATTATTAAATACAGAAAATGAATGTGTGGAATTTAAAAAAGCAGAAAACAATTTTGATATTGATATTTTAGGAAAATATTTTTCGGCTTTGGGTAATGAAGCAACCTTAAAAAATAAACAATACTCTTGGATAGTTTTTGGTATTGATGATAAGACTCACAAATTAACTAATACTAATTTTTATAGTGATAATAATTTTAATAAAGTTAAGAAACAAATTACCGATAATACTACAGATAATATAGGATTTATTGAAATATATGAATTTATGAGAAACGGTAAAAGAGTTATTATGTTTCAAGTACCTGCAGCTTCTGGTACACCAATTAATTGGAAAGGTTTTCCATATGGTAGAAACGGTGAGTCAATAGCACCATTAACTTCAAATAAAATAGAGCA
This sequence comes from Mycoplasma sp. CAG:472, assembly GCA_000437315.1. GTDB lineage: Bacteria > Bacillota_I > Bacilli_A > RF39 > UBA660 > UBA6448. The sequence continues at coordinate 1,434 of FR899417.1, read as the reverse complement.
AATCAAAGCGACTGCAAATTATGATTGGTCAAGACAAGTAATAGAAGGGGCTACAATAGATAATTTAGACAGAGATGCAATTAGAGTTGCAAGAGAGCAATTTAAATCAAAATATAAAGGTAAGAGTATAGCAAATGAGGTAGATAATTTATCTGACATTGATTTTTTAAATAAAGTTAAATTAACTTTAAATAGTAAAATAACTATGGCTTGTATGCTTCTTTTAGGTAAGAATGAAGACGATTATTTAATGAATGGTTTACACCCAAAATGACTTGGAAACTTTATGATGATTTTAATGTTATTGATTATGAACATTTTGGTATACCATTTATTGTTAATGTGGAAAATCTTAAATCAAAGATACGAAATTTAAGATATAGATATATGGTTAATGACAATACTTTATTTCCTAATGAGGTAGATCAATATGATAATTATATTCTTCGTGAATTAATTAATAACTGTATTGTCCATCAAGATTACAAACTACGTGGTAATATAAATGTGATGGAATATAAAGATAAGTTAATAATAACAAACGAAGGAAATTTTATTCCAGAAACAATTGAAAACGTTTTAAAAGATGGATTTTCTTCACCATATTATAGAAACCAATTTTTAGCTAATGCAATGGTAAATCTAAATATGATTGATACTGTTGGTAGTGGAATACGAAGAGTATATGATATTCAAAAGAAAAAGTTTTTCCCAATGCCGGATTATGATTTAAGTAATGATAATCGTGTTATAGTTACTTTATATGGAAAAATAATAGATGAAAAATATAGTAAAATATTATTCGAAAAAACAAATTTGGATATAGATAAGGTAATGTTATTAGATAAAGTACAAAAAGGCTTTGAAATTACAAAAAAACAAAGTGATTATTTAAGAAAAGAAAATTTAATTGAAGGAAGATACCCTAATATTTATATTTCTTCGGATATAGCAAAAATAACAGGTGAAAAGAAAGATTATATGTACAATTCTGGTTTGGAAAATGAATTTTATATGAAGATGATTATAAAGTATTTGGAAAATTATGGCTCAGCAAGTAGAAAAGAAATATTTGCATTATTAAATGATAAACTGCCAAAGTCACTTGATAATAAAAATAAAATTAGTAGAGTAAGATATTTATTAGATACTTTAAAGAAAAATGGTAAAATATATAATGATGCAAAATCGGGAGGTTCTTGTTGGAAGATTAAATGATTTGCTGCTTTTTTGCCGCTTTTTGCTGCTTTTTTGCCGCTTTTCACCATCTTTTTGCCGCTTTTTACTCTTTTAATACTTTTTTTCTTAAAATATATATATAAGTATACTCTACAAATTATAGTATTAATTGCTATAAAGTTGTAATTCTAAATACTTATTATTGATTATACTATTAAATTACAAAATTGTGCTTATACATATTACACAACTGTA
>FR899416.1 GCA_000437315.1 Mycoplasma sp. CAG:472 | reverse complement strand
GAAGATAAATATAATTTCTTATTTGAAATAACTCAAGAAAGTAGAAATCCTCTTAAAAGTATAGAAAATATATGCTCAAATATCGAAGAGGAAAAAGATATAAAAGTGATCAAAGAAAATGTAAAAGATTTATCAAATTTAGCAAAAAGATTAGATTTTACTATAAATAATGTAATGAATGTATCAACACTTGATGCTCAAAAAATAAATATAATAGATAAAAAATATAATTTAAAAAAAGTATGCGAAGAACTTACAAAAAGAGTATCTTTAGAAAATAAAAAAGATATTGAATTTAAATATAATATACCCCATAATGATTTATATTTATATGGTGATGATATGAAAATAAAACAAGTACTTTATTCATTAATAGTAAATTCATTAGAAAAAACAAATGTGGGGTATGTAGAGTTTAAAGTAAATGTAATTGAAAAATATGATTATGCTAGAGTAATATTTATGGTAACAGATTCAGGACCTGGTATAGAAATAGATAAAATAAATGAAATATTATCCGCGACTGGTGCACTTGATAAGGAAGAAGTAGAACTTCTTAATAAAAAAGAAGTAGATGTAAAACTATGTCAAAAAGTAATTAAATTAATGGGTGGAAACTTAATGATAAAAAGTGATTTAGGAAAAGGTAGTGAATTTATCCTTACGATAGATCAAAGAGTATATCACGATGAAACAAAAAGTATCTTATCAAATTATGAAAATGT